>JANQLF010000074.1 GCA_028280785.1 Planctomycetota bacterium | reverse complement strand
CATGTCCGGTGGTATGATTATTCAAAACTACGACATGGAAATGTGGTCAGAACGTGGGCTGGTTTATAAAGGCGACACGGTATTTGGATTTTTCTCACTCGATGCACTTGCCAATCAAGTTGGTATTCGTGATGCTAAATTATTCGATCCTGATCAGGCTGAGTTAAATCGCGGTAGGTCCTTCCCCTACCCAGAGCAGGCTCCATTTCCTAATCAGCAAATGCGCATGATCAAAACCATCGAACATTTTGATCCACAAGGTGGCAGCGCAGGACTCGGTGGCATTATCGGCACCATGTCTGTTGATCCTGATGCCTGGTTCTTCCAAGCGCACTTTTACCAAGACCCAGTCATTCCCGGATCGCTAGGCCTCGAGTCCTTTCAACAACTATTAAAAGTAGCTGCATTTGATCGTTGGGCTGATGAAAAAGGCAGCTATCACTTCGAATCGATGACCTGTGATCAGCAACATAGCTGGATTTATCGTGGTCAGGTCATACCAAAAGACTCTCAAGTAACTGTCAGAACTGAAGTTACATCAGTTGACGACGATCAAAACATCATGACTGGCCGCGGCCACCTTATAATTGACGGCCGCGTCATCTATCAAATGATTCAATTCAGCGTTAAGCTGCGAGAAATATGAAATTCAACCGCGTCCACATGGAATCAATGGGCTATGAACTGCCCCCCAACGTGATTAGTTCGTCAGAACTTGAGTCACGCCTGGAACCTATGTACGAGGCATTACATCTCGCACCTGGTCAACTCGAGGCGCTTACTGGCATCCAAGAGCGCCGCTGGTGGGACAAAGGCCACGCTCTTTCAGATGGTGCCGCTGCTGCTGCTAAAAAAGCACTCGCCAACTGTAACGTCGAAGCCAAAGATGTTGAAGTCTTAATCTACGCTGGCGTTTGCCGCGAAAATTTCGAACCAGCAACAGCGTGTGCGGTTGCAGAGCAACTCGACATTAAAAATGACGCCTTCGTTTATGATATATCGAATGCCTGCCTTGGTGTCATGAATGGCATTATCGACATTGCTAACCGTATTGAATTAAAACAAATTCGTGCTGGCATGGTCGTTAGCTGTGAATCATCGCGTGACATTAATGAAGTGATGATTCAACGCATGATCGAGAATACCTCGATGGAAATGTTCACCACCTCCCTCGCAACCTTAACCGGTGGCTCTGGTGCCATTGCCATTGTTTTAACCGATGGCTCATTTCAAAACAAAGAAACGCATAAACTATTAGGTGCTGCATCTAAATCAGCACCCGAGCATCATCGCCTATGTCGCTGGGGTATTTCCCTATCTCCAATAGCCCTTGGTAAATTAATGTTATCGCCAGATAAACTCCAAGGTGCAGTTAATGAATTAATGAAGCCAGACACCATACCAGATGTCATGAAAGACATGATGACTGACGATCGTCTGCCTACATTCATTAGCAAAATGCTACCATCTGAAAAATTACCGGCCGCATTAAACCAATTCATGACCACGGACTCAGTTTCTGTACTAAAACACGGTATCGATCTTGGCCTTAAAACCTACAAAGCGTTTTTAACCAATCTCGGTTGGGCCAAAGACAACATCGATAAAGTTATCTGCCACCAAGTGGGTAGCGGTCACCAAGAAAGCATCCTGACCACACTCGGCATTTCAAAAGATAAAGATTTCACTACATATAAGCACCTCGGTAATATTGGTACCGTTTCATTACCGCTTACAGCTGCGATGGCAGATCAACGTGGCCATTTACAAGATGGCGATCACGTCTCCTTTATGGGTATCGGTAGTGGTTTAAACTGTTTGATGCTTGGCTGGAAGTGGTAAGTCCATTTCTTTAATGACCTATCCAGATTATCCCTTCGCCTCTAATTATTTTGACTGCAATGGCCAGCGCATGCATTACGTGGCTGAAGGCAATGCCGATAATCCTGCCATTGTCATGGTGCACGGTAATCCGAGCTGGTCATTTTATTACCGCCACCTAATTAATACATTTAAAGATTCGCATTATTGTATTGCGCCTGATCACATTGGCATGGGTTTATCTGATAAACCTGATGACAGCGATTATTCTTACCGCTTAGAACAACGCATTAATGACCTCGAGGCTTTAATCGAATCATTACCAATCACAGAGCCATTTACCTTGGTAGTTCATGACTGGGGTGGCATGATCGGTAGTGGCTACGCCGTTCGCCATCCTGAGCGCATTAAAAACATGGTCATCTGCAATACTGCAGCATTTGGCTTGCCTGAAAATGCTTCGTTCCCCTGGCAATTAAAAATGAGTCGCACCCCTTTTGGTTCACTCGCTATTCGCGGCTGGAATGCATTTTGCACCTATGCTGTTAAACATTGCGTAACCAAATCGCCTCTGCGGCCTGAAGTCGCCAAGGCACTCTTAGCTCCGTATGATTCCTGGACCAACCGCCGTTCGGTTCTGCGCTTTGTTCAAGATATTCCACTTAACGACAAGCATCCGAGTTGGAACACAGTTAAAGACGTTGAAAACAGACTCGATGCACTCAAAGACATTCCAAAAG
>JANQLF010000024.1 GCA_028280785.1 Planctomycetota bacterium | reverse complement strand
AACAAACGCTACGGTTTTATTATCGACATGGGGCTCAATCATAGAATCGTACGCCAATTAAAAACTTTTAACCAGCATGCCTCACTGCATACGCAAATGGATGCCAATGCTTCTGCGCACTTAGTTTGGAACATCTTATCCGATGTAGTCCGTCTGCATTCCACCCAACAACCAATTCACCCCTTGTGCCAGAACTGTCTCGACTGGATTAATCAGCACATCGAATCTGATCAATCGATTTCAGATTGCGCGAAAATATTTAAAGTCAGCCAAGCTTATTTAACCAAAGTCTTCGTTGCCTCGATGGGTATTACACCTGGCGCGCATTTACAGCAAACGCGCTTACAACATGCGCTTAGCTTACTCACTGGCACCGATGCGCCAATTAAAAGCATCAGTACGCGCTGTGGTTATAAAAACCCGTCGCATTTTTCTCGAGCTATCAGTAAATTTTATGGCGCTTCACCGCAGCAGATCCGCAAGGATCCCAGTGCTTGGAATTAAAATTCAGGCGAAAGTAATTGTGGATAATCCCAAGCGATCGGCAATGCCTGCTCGGAATGATGTAAATTATAAAAATTGGTATCGGCTTCTTTGCCAAAGAAATATTGGTCATTAAAGGCCAAGATTTTATCCCACTTACGTTTAGTTAAGTTGCGACCACAGCTGCTGATGAGCGCTTGGTTATGCGGTGCTCCGTAAGCGACGTACAAAGGATGTGCTACTCGAGTCATTAATTCAGTACCGAGCGGATGCTTACGCTCAACGTGTTTTTGAATGGAAATAAAGGCACGCGGCGCGATTAACATTTGATGCATGTGCACATCAAAAGCTAATTTATCTTTATGCCCAAGCATCTTTTTGAAGTTGGGATGCCAACGGGTCTCAGGCATTTCGATAGCCCATTGGCGTTGATCACAGAGACGTGGACTTTCCGTTGCACCAATACCAGCATTAATGACCGCAACACTACCAAAGCGCTCATCATAAATACCAGCACAGACCGCAACTTTTCCACCAAGGGCTTCGCCACTACTAAGCGCTTTACCTGGTTCAGTGAGACCTAATTCAATCAGCACATCAAGACTCAGCGATTGGCCCCATGCCCACACTGCAATGGCCGACCAATCATAATCTTGATACATATCGAATACACCAGTATCGCGTTTGCTTGCTGCATCGACGCTAAAGAAATCATTCCGCTTGAACTCACACAAGGTATAACCGTGGGCAACAATTTTACTAATTTGTTTAAAACGTTGTTCATGACGATCGTAATGACGGGCTGTTTTGTTATTCTCATCCCACTTAAACGGCAACAACACATCGACATTATTAATAACAGCTAAGTTATGTGAAATATGTCCTTCGCTAACATTGCGATAAATCGACATATGAAAGGTCATTTTTTGCGCGTTGTGCGTCCAAGAAATCGCATAGCGCTCATCAAGAATCGTATCGTTGGCACGCTGCACTGAATCCAGTTGCTCGATAACCAAATCACGAACATAGGGACGTTTGGGCGCGTGGCCGTACTGATAAAAAGAAAGCAGCGATTTTAAATAATCACGCTGCTCGATCCAATCACCTAAAGTTTGTACACGCTTACCATTTGGCTTTACAAATGGATCGGGCAAGCCATTGCAAGCTGGCAATTGCTCAATGCTTTTAAAGTCGTAGGCGAGGGTTTTCTGTTCTACTATATGCAGGTCTTGTGCATACAGTTGTTTGGCTAACAAAATGAGCCCGAATGAAAGAATAGCTATAATTTTTAGCTTCATCATTTGAGCCCCGCATACTAATAGCCTCATTTTAAATGCATGCTTTATTTTTGATCAGTACCGCTTCAGTCCTATTCTTTTATGTTTCACTCCCTAAACCGTTATAAATACAATAAAAAAGGCCCCATAAAGGGGCCTTTCATATATGAAATTTGTCGAAGAAAAACTACAGCCGAACTAAAGCGACCTGTATCTCTTTGACTCCTTCATCAATACGGACGTTTTCGGCAGGTGCCTCGAGACCGATACCCTGAATATCCAAGCGATACACACCACCGGTCGCCCCATCATTATTTGGGATTAAAATGGTGGCCTGACGACGACCTGGCGCTTTGGGCGTAAAGCGAATGGTAAAGCGCTGGTCAGCCTCGCCTGGATTAATAACGGCGTCATCTATATCCATCGATTCGACGCTGAAATCAGATGCGTTTGGCCCAACAATAGTCACATAATCCGGATCTAAGGTGAGCGTCAGGTCGTTGTTACCGGCTGCGGTATTCACGACGGTAAAGGTCCTGTCATCCGATTCGCCCATTTCAACATTACCAAAGTCCTCATCACCATTCACGCCCATCGTCGGAAAGACCGTGCGGCCAGCGAGACTAAACCAATACTGTGGGCTGGTTGGATTAACGCCGTCACTGATCTCGTCAGAACTTGGTACGTTGACACGAATATTGAATTGCTTCGCTGCGTCTCCAGTCACCGGACGTGGACGGAAGCGCACTGAGAAGCTTTCAAATTCACCAGTATTAATTGGGTTGGTCTGCGGATGTTGAATGACTTCAAAATCACGCTTGGTAATAAATACCGACTCAGGTACTGAAGCCGTCATATATTCAACGCGCACGAAGCGTAAGTTGAAATTTACAACTTCGGTAACTGCTAAAGGCTCGACCGTGATAATGCTATCGGCCTCATCATCGACACCAGCAACTGTATAGGTTCCGGTATTTGAGCCACTTGAGATAATAATCTTCGAGCCCAACTCTATTTTACTGAGATCAAGCGGAGCAAAGGTTATTTTATTTTTGCTCGCATCGGCAGACGTCGCAACGGTGATGGCACTCTGTTTGGGTGCGACAATAGTTGTGGTAACACGAACTTGTCGCAACCCTTTATTAATCGCAGCAATCCGATAGAGACCGGCATTATTTTGCACAGGACCATTATTAATCCCACGTGGAAACACGGTTAACGAATCGCCAACACTTAATTTATCGAATAAAGCAGAGCCATGAGCATCACTTGGAAATTGAAAGGTATTGGTTCCAACGATGCCGACTGAATACATGGTGCCTTCTAGAAATGATGTACCCAAAGCTTCTTGCGTCGTAACCCAGGTACCATCAGCAGCAACAGCGTCTATCTTAAAGGTTTTCTTAGCCGATGTCACTGAATCTGGGTGAAAGACAACGGTATCATCTTTACGCAAATTCGGTACTGGGTTTGGAAACAGGATAACGTTACTGACTTCTGATAAATCATTCTCTTTGCGCCATTCATTATAAGCATGCAAGGTTGGTATGGTTTGAACTAATTCTTTAACCGGATTGCCAGAACCAGATGTTTCAATAAACGCAGCTGGTCGACTATTATGCGGATTCACCGTTGATGCTGATAAATACGGATCTGTATTCGGAATCGGAAAGGTATTATGCGGTACCGTTTCCAAATCTAATAAATCAATCGCAGTTTTATTATCCCAACCACCGGGGAATCCATAGGGTCTTGGTACGGTATTTGGTGGAATTGGTCCACGAATAGTATCTAAATACAAGCGGTAGTTTGGAAATGGTGAGACGTTGTGAATGTAAAACGTGCGATTGAGTTCAATGCCTTCAATATGGACAACCGTACCCCATGGCACTGGATCCACCCCACTCAGCCAATAACCACCGTCCATATCACCAAAATCAGTAAAGTCTAATTTACGCGGTGAATTATCATGCAAAGGAATGGTTAAGCCATTACCACGTACATCGATAGTTGGATCAACAGCAACACGACTCACAGCGAAATTAAAATCAATATGACCCTTAACCGTACCAGCAACAGGAATCACTACCATCGATTCATCACGACCAATAATTTGATTAACAGCTTTAACATTAAATGAAACCGAATCGCCGGGCAAAAGATAACTCACCACCTCAGAAAATTCTAAACTAAACTGCGTAGACGTGCCGGCCAGCTTAACCATAAGTGGATCGGTAAAGGTCATGACCGCGTTACCAATATTTTTTATCGTGAATTCATGCGTTCTTTCTTCGCGATTAAACATATTGGTTCCAAAGTCGGTATCATCTTCAGCACTCGGGTCGAGGTCATTATCGACAATAACGGTTCCATTGCCGATAACTTCTATCGCAGCTGCTAATCCCGTACCACTAATCGCATATTCAAAGGGACTAATCGGTGAATCACCATTGGTCACGAATACCGTTGCTGGAATTTCACCGTAGGTATGTGGATGGAAACTAACCGTAAAACTCGTTTGCTCACCAGGCGTTAACATGGTCTTCGCTGGGTGTGAGTCGATGCGATAAATATCGTTACCCTTGCCATCGTCAGGTCCATTAATAGTTACCCCATCAACTGATAATATTTCCGAACTATTATTGGTGATGACGTATTCCCGTGAAATGGACGCACCGACTGGAACCGCACCAAAATCTGTAAAATTATGTTCGAGTGGCGTTAATGATAAATGTGCAATTGGATTACTATTACCAGTTAATACAAAGGCCGGGTCATAGGATTGTCCAAACAGATTAATCGTAATCTCTCGCTCATCACGATCGTCTGACTGCATAATCACCTGGGCATCATAGTCGGTCTCATCAAGCGTTGATGGGGTAAAGCCAATTTTAAATTGAGTAGATCCGCCGACGGCAATTGGTGATTCAGGTTCAACCAAGAGTTCGAAATTACCCTTATCTTCGCCAATAATACCAATGCGACTACCATCGATGAAATCAGTTAAATTGAGCTCGGTATTGCCAATATTATAAACCGTGTACGTCATAATTTTAGTCGAACCCAGTGGGACCTGGCCATAATCGGTACTGTTCAAGAGTTTTGGTGAATCACTTCCATCACTAGCGATTTTATTAGTGCCATACTCATCAGCGATTTGAATTTCAGGGTCGGTAAGCGACAAAACTTCAGCACTGATAACAAAGGTATAGGTACCTTTCTTATCAGTGCTCGGCACTTTCACAGTAACAGCGTGATTGCCAATAGACTGTGGGTCGAATTCTACAACGAAGGTTTGAAAATTAGCATCATTTGCCAAAACCAACGGTGCACTTGGCTGCACTAATGCATCAAAGAATCCTGATCCACTGGTCTGCACATAGTGAGGTGAGCCATTTAAATGAATATCATCGTCAGATTTATTTGAGATAACAAACAACGCGGTTTGTGCAGGATCACCCAAATTAAAGGTACCCCAATCTAAAACTGAGCCGTTGGCGACTGTTGCTCCTCCGCTACTCACCAGCAACGAAACACCGCCGGTGCCACCACCACCGCCGCCTCCGCCACCA
>JANQLF010000312.1 GCA_028280785.1 Planctomycetota bacterium | reverse complement strand
TGATGGTAAACGGGTGTCGAACCGACCGGGCCATCGATGCAATACTTATAGCCAGGAGTCGGGCCACCGACATTCGATAAGTGACCGGTAACTTGATCGTTTTGCTGCCACACGCTGATATTTAAAAATAAACCATACTGCCGGCCTTCATTCGATTCGTTCCATTGCCCGGCGATAAATTCACAGCCGCGATGAGATGTTTCATGACGCTTTAACCAGGCCATCAGGGTGAATTGCCCGCTGGGCCCATGCATGTCCAGCTGTGGACAATCAGCACGCCCAATATTCAACCACTGACCCTCATTTAATTGCAAGGCTGTCTGACCAAGAGGCGCATCACTATTTTGCACAACTTCTAATGCACCACTCTGCGAACGCAGACTTAACGCTTCGCCATAAGTAGCCGTAAATGAATCGCCACCCTCTTTAAAATCCCAACAGGAAATTAATCCGGGAATACTCGCGGGGGTATTATCACCTAATAGAAATGCAGGTACAACAGCTTCATTCATACGTTGAGCCTGTTTGTCCTAATAATTATTCAAGACTGTAGACTTTAAAATTGCGATAATCTCCACGATGCAAATTGTTTTGTTGACGAAAACCGAAAGCGCCACCGGTTTCATGCGGAGGACCACCCGCTGAACCATCATCGGTGTGCTCGTAACAAATGTTACCATCAAAGCTGAGTGTAATCACGCCGTTATACTGCTGTAAGCGAATACGTGACCAGGTTTCCGGTGCGACGTCTTGGGAAATATCGGGACCATTAGCCAATAAATGGAATCCATAATTTTTACGTAAATTCGCTGTATGACGACCACGGGCGATAAACGAGGTGTGATAACAATTAATCGCACCAGAATGCATGTGCTCCATTTTTTCACCAAGACGCTCCGGTAAACTCGGATCAAAAATACTTTGTCCTTCACGACCTTGGGCCTGCCACATTAAAATCGCCAAACCTTCTTCACCAGGTTCAGTATAACGAAAGTCCACTTCGAATGCTACGTTAGCCGGGAATTCACGCTTCAGCCACAAGTTAAAATGACCATCCGGATCGCGAGGTACGGTAAACATCGTCGAACGCAGCGATAAACAGCCGTCACCAGATTCACAGATTCCTTTGCCTTCTAAAGACCAATCCTCAGCAAATTCCGCATCCCAGCCAGCCTGGTCTTTATCAAAAGCATTTTCGTAAATGAGTGTT
This sequence comes from Planctomycetota bacterium, assembly GCA_028280785.1. Classification (GTDB taxonomy): domain Bacteria; phylum Planctomycetota; class UBA11346; order UBA11346; family UBA11346; genus JANQLF01. The sequence goes on along the minus strand of JANQLF010000312.1, from coordinate 22,907 downwards.
TGATTAAAATCATTCATTTTTTACCTCTATTCCACTTCTAGTTTGAAGTTTCTTTATTCCAAGAATAATTAATCCTATTAAGATTCCATAGCCAACTGATCCCAACAAAAAGGACAGCAATATAGAAATTCCATCATCTAACCCAAGTAATGTGGACACGAAAAATCCAGGCACAGCAGGCAACAATAGCCATGAAGATATATGGGATTCTGCACCACACGGTGCAATTACGCCAGTCAACATATTGATAAAACAAGCTATCACCATTAAACAAAATCCACCTGCTACACAAATTATACCATAAACGTAACTTGGTTTCATTTTGACACTTTAATTTATAAAACACTGATAACAAATGTTATTTGATTCATATTGAACAATACAGCAATCATTTAACATTGTTCTATTATAAAATCTAAGAAGGTGATTTTGTTATGTTTTTGCCTGATTCAGCATCGAAAATGTGTGCTCGTTCAAGGACCGGATAAATCTTCAATTCGCCATCGAGACTCGGGCGTGAATGCGCGTCAATACGACAGAGGAATTGATCATCGCCATTGCGCAAATGCGCGATTAATTCGTTACCGAGCGTTTCTTTCATATGCAAGGTCGCTGAAAGCGATTGCTCACTGCCTGCATCTTGCTGACCTTCGAGTTTCATGTCTTCTGGGCGAATACCGAACAAGACTTTTTTACCAGCGAATGCCTGCAACGCTGATTTCATTGAATCTGGTAATGTCACCTCAAAAGTATTTCCTTTAAATAATAAAGGATTGTCGGCAGCTAATGCGCCATCAAATAAATTCATCGGTGGTGTGCCAATAAAGCGCGCGACAAATTCATTTTCTGGAAAAGCATACACATCGAGTGGTGCATCGCATTGCTGAATAACACCGTCTTTCATGACAACAATACGGTCGCCTAAAGTCATCGCTTCAATCTGATCGTGGGTCACATAAATCATCGTTGTTTGCAAACGCTGGTGCAAGTCAGCCAATTCTGCACGCATCGAAACGCGCATTTTTGCATCTAAATTACTCAGTGGCTCGTCAAATAAAAATACCGATGGCTCGCGCACAACTGCACGACCCATGGCAACGCGCTGACGTTGACCACCTGACAGTGCTTTTGGCTTGCGCTCTAAGTATTCTTCTAATTCCAACATGCGTGCCGCTTCACGAACACGTTTATCAATTTCTGTTTTTGCAAATTTGCGCAGCTTTAAACTAAAAGCCATATTTTCATATACCGACATATGCGGATATAGGGCATAGTCTTGGAAGACCATGGCGATGTCGCGATTAGAGGGGTTTACATCGTTAACAACTTTTTCACCTATTTTAAGCGTGCCTTTACTGATGTCCTCAAGGCCAGCGATCATGCGCAGGGTGGTTGACTTTCCGCAACCGGATGGACCAACTAAAACGACGAATTCTTTATCGTTCACATGCAGATTAACATCCCGAACAGCGGTTACGTCGCCCGGATAAATCTTATAAATTCCTTCTAGCGTTACATCAGCCATACATCGTCCTCTCGCTAGTGATCAGTTGTATCCGCTTGGCCAAATCTACAACTCACAACAAGTAACTCACTATCAGGCTGTTACAGCCCCTGAACCGTCCATAGCAAACGACGTCCCTGATCGATTACTTTTTCACCGGTAAATGACTTTTCATAGAGTGGCCAGCCACGCTTAAATCGGCGCCCAACATATTGCGATTCATCACCAGCTTCTTTGAGTGGTAATTCACCAAGTGATGCAACACCAGTTTCCTCAAGCAATGCTGCAGCATCACGTTTATTCGCCGCATGTTTTTCATAGTGCTGCGCACAGTCGATCCAATTCCATTCTGGATCTTTATTTATTTTCTGGATAACTAATTCAACCATTGCTTTATTTTGTTCAATTTGTTCCTCACTACGCAATGGCGGCGGTGTGATTTCTTCGGGTGGTAAATCCTTGCCATCGTATAAAGGACCATCCCAAAAATCATCCGTCACTAAACGACACGGGTGACTGTAAATGGTAATGGTTGACTGACCGTTGTTTTTCATGGCATTTATTTTTTCAATAATCTGATCGCTAATCGCCTCAGGGTCACCTAGTTCATTCATGTAGGTATCAAGACATAAATCATAAGATTTCATCAACATACCACAGTACCAATTATTAGCGACAAAGCCGACGTCAGTGGCAACTTTAATGCCTTCTTCAGCCATATGTAATAACATCGCTGGTGTCCACGAATCGCCTGACGGTGTGTAGGCAATTGGATTCACGCCGAAGCAATCACGTACGCATTCTAAGCCACTGGCTTCGCGCTGACGAATCCATTCTAATCCGTCTGCTAAATTTAAATCTTCGACACCCTCTGGATGTTCTGGATGCAAGGAATGATAATTAGTGTGGTAAGCTATTTCATGCTGAGCGACCGCGTCGATTATATCTTGGCGCCGTTCGCGTTGCCACTTACGCACTAATTCAGCAACTATTTGAAAACTACCGCGGACATTATTGCGACTGAGCATAGTCGGCCAAAATAATTGCGCCTCCAATGCACGAGGAGTAATAAAATCTTCAATATCAAATGAAATAATAATATCCATATTGTTTACCTTCTCATTAAAATAAGCAGCGCAGCATCGGAGAAAACAAAAAGCCTATCATGCTTATGACTTGATACTCTGATGTTAATAATATCCAATACAAAAAAACACCCAGCATAGATATGCTGGGTGTTATTAATTCGTATAATTATGGGTAATTAAACGAGGTTGACGTTTGCAGCCAAAGGCCCTTTTTGTCCTTGAGTAACTTCCATAGTTACTTGCTGACCTTCTTGAAGAGTTTTGCGTCCTTCAGAGTTGATCGCGCTATAATGAACAAAGACATCAGCTTCACCTTCACGAGCGATAAAACCGAATCCTTTGGCATCGTTAAACCACTTAACTACGCCGTTTACTGTATCTGACATGGTGTTTCTTTCCTGCCAGGATCTTTCCTGGCGATGGAGTCTCACAGATGTTGCGAGACTTGTGCTACGTATTTGTCTGACACTCAGACATGAAGCGCAGGATGCTAGGACATCGCCCCCAATTACAATCAAAATCCGCATGTGAGATTTCAGTGTATAAGTTTATTGTTCACAATGATTTAAGAGCTAGCTCTAACTAGCTTGGTCATCGCTACGCAGCGTCTGGATGTCCTGTCCGAGAAATTTAGCTGCCGCAGCGACCTCAAAGAACGGTTGCACATCAAGCCCATCCGTCTCGGTATAAGCGCTAAAGACACGCGACAGTCCGTAATGCAAGTCATGAGTGACGAAGACCGCTATGCGACCATCTAAAAAACCGAGAAATTGCTTGAAAAACTCACTGATTTGTCTGATTTCAGCCGGGTCTTTTTCCTCTTCCGATTCGAGCATATCCAAAAACATGACGATCTTTTCACCACTCGCTTCGAAGGCGGCCTTAGCTTTATCCATGGCAGCCTTCATCTGGGCAAAGCCTTCCTCAAGACCGTGATCGCCTACTGAGCGTACGATTAAACAATTGCCTTTGACCTCTGAGAGCATTGCCATTAGGCCTATAGTATTGCGATCATCTCCACCGTGCGCAAGTCTTTTGCCAATGTTTTACATCAATTTGTTATCAAAGAAGGCGTATCGTTCGAAACGGTTTCAACAATTAAACGCAATTCTGCCAACTTGCCCCTCGGTTCTATATGCACAGTGACACCTTCTGGTGCTTCATAATACAGATGCAAGGCATCGCCATTAATGCGCCAGTCGACCAGCACATCACCAAGCGGATGTGGCACAGCGCCTTTAGCCCACGTCACCGAATCACTTTGCGGTTGGATATGGATCGCCTCAACATCCTCACTCGGATCAAAATACATTTGCACACCGAGGATATTCGTTGACGCGTACCACGTAGGCGCTGCACTCCAGGCATGACACAAACTTTTACCTGAATAAAACTGTTCCCAAATGGTTCCGGTTGGATGACGCAACATAACAGAATAAAAACGCAAAATTAAATCTTCAGCAATATCAGCGCGCTGCATGTGTGATAAATGTTGAAGCATATAAAAAGCACCGTACGGAGAAAAATCTTTATCTTGGCGACCTTTAAAATGATCTGTGCGCAATGACGGATCATTTGCAATTTCTAATAAAGCACCTGGATAATAATCCTCTAACGCTTGATCGATATCCTCAGTTGTCGATGCAAAGCAACCTGGATAAAAACTCGCATGTAATTGATACGGATTCCCCGGTGCATCTGGATCTCCAACACCAGATTTATAAGCAGTCTTATCCGCATCCCAGAACGTTTTATTAATTGCCGCATCTAATCCTGCTGCGTCAGCGCGTGCGGCATCAGCTTCTTCTTGTCTGCCTAAGCGCTCAAGAAAATCACCGTAAGCGCGATAGCTGCCGGCCAAACAAGCATTTCCCGCACACACTAAACCAGATTTTTGTGTCTTGGTGTGCTCAATAAAGGTATTGTTAAAGGAATGCAAACCCGTTTCAGTATCGCGCTCAGAAAACTGTTTCATGACAAAACTAATTTTATCTGCAATGCGTTCTGCAAAATCAATATCACCAGTTAAACGTAAATGCCATGAGGCTGCCAGCACAATCATTAATTGATATTCACCGAGTGGATTATCTGTCGGATTGGTTGGTGCGCGACCAGGTAAGCCACCTAATTCAGGATGTTGCGATTGTAAATACACATCGATACAACGACGCACCAAACGCAGGTCGCGGCTAAACACACTACCTACTGCCATTTCTACTAACATGTCGCCACCATACATGGTGCGTTCACGCCATGGACAATCGGTAATCACATCTTCACTGCAGTTGCGCAATGCTTCGACACCATATTCCCACAGCGTAGTTAAACGCGGATCGCTACAGGTAAAAGAACCATCATTCGAATAGGGATAACGCATTTCAATAATACTAATATCACTTATTTGCACATCACTATCGTGTGCTGCAACGCTGATTTCTACGTATTTGCAACCACGTGGGAAAAACCATTCTAAACGACCACTACCGGCAGCAATGCGGCGATCAGCAGTATAACTGACACAATTCTTTTCATAAAATGGGCGGCCATTTTTTAATTCTTCAGCATAATAAATATCAAAAATAGTTCCTGCTGGTGCATCGATATCCAAACACAAACGACCCAATGCTATGCGACCAAAGTCGACAATAATACTCGTTGCCTTTTTCGCTGCTACCTGAATCGGATACGGACAATCTTCATCTAGGTCTAATTGCTGATCAGCAATTGCCCAGGCTAAACGACGCTCTGGCGACACGCTTACTGTTTCATGTGGCATAGCACGCCATTCAAACGGTAATTGTGATAAATATTCGGTATTTGCAGGTGCACCATTGAATAATTCAGCAAATTGATCTGCTGGCAAAGTTTGCGACGCATAAAAAGCAATCGACTCACCCTCACCTCGATTGGCATCAACGGTTAATTCTGCAGGCAATGCTAATTGTAATTCCCAACTTGCGTGGGTCATGCCATAAACGGCAAAGAATAAATTCCAACCTTTATTTAAATGCAAGGTCGCATCATTACGCATGTATTGATCAGGTTTCGTATCTTGCTGTTCAACTTTCTCACCATTAATATAATAATCACCCCACCAGGTACCGGCCGTCACGCTTTGCTCGCTATCACTATAAATCCAGGTGTAAGCACAGGTATTTGCTTTGGTGTATGGCAATTCTTTTAACGCAAAATCATGAACGATACGAAATCCGTGTATGCGCTCTTTTTCACTATGCGTATAGGCCTGGACTATTTCCTGAGCCTGTAAGGCATCGTTACTTAATGCTGGCATTTCGCGAGGAACTAATTCGCCCCAGCCTGATTTATCGACTTGAACAGGGCGCGACCAATGCCCCTGTGGTTTGCCGACTTGATTCCAACCCTGAGGCCATTTTCGTTCGTCACAAATTTCAATAACTGGTACCGCAAAAGACCAACGCGGTGGATTCACGTCATGACCTTCAGAAACGCAGCACGACCATAATTCAGAATCAGTTGATAAATTTATTTCACCACAATTGCCCCACGCAACAAAGGCGCCTGGCATTGGAATATGATGGAATGAATAACCAGCAGTGTGCGCAACTAAAACTGCGATTACATTTTCACCTTTCTGTAAAAAAGGCGCAAGGTCATAGGCATCAAAACTCGGATCACTCGGCATACTGCGCGCTGGCCCGTAACCGACCGAAGCACCGTTCACATGCAGATGATAATGACTGTTGGCAAAGCACTGAAATGGAACCTCAAGCGGTACTGAAGCGAGTTGCAACTCAAAACGAAAGGCGACGACGCTTAAGCGTTGCTCAGGTAGATCTTTGGCCCAAATGAATGCTGCATCGGTCATATTTAGCTCCAGCCTTTTATTCTATCGCAGTGAGCTGGCCTTAATCAATCGATGCAGGTATCTTTAATTAAAGGACTTACATTGATAACTATCGTAACATCGAAAATCTAATTGAAACATGTATCATTAATTAAAACATGTTGTAATGGCAAGGAACAATGATCCACGCTACCGCCGTATCCATGAGGACATCAAGCGCAAAATCAGTAGCGGCTCGATCCTCACTGGCATGGCCATCGACTCGGAAACACAACTGAGCCAGACCTGGGAATGCAGTCGCCACACTGTTCGTCGCGCCTTACTGCAATTAGCTGAACAAGGATTATTGCAGCAACGCCCTGGTCGTGGTTGGTTTGTTACCAATAAAAAATATCAAGAGCATACTGATCAAAAAATAATCTGTGTCGGTTGGAATCCATCGAATCAATTACAAGAGATAACCAGTGACCATGGTTATCAATTAAAACCCACACACATTGCTGGCAATAAACGCCAAGAATTATTCGCTGATATTTGTAACGACGATAGCGTTGTCGGAGTTATTGCCGTTGAAATGCGCGAGGCACCAGTTGAATTTATTAATGAAATTCAAAAACAGGGAAAACATATTGTCCTGGTCGGTTTATGCGAAGCCCATCAATGCGATGTTATTTCCTTGGACTTTTTTAATGCCAGTATCGATATCGTTCAAAAAGCATTAGCCAAGGACCATCAGGATATTGCCTTTATTGGACGACATCTACACGTTGAAATTCCACCATTTAAACGACGTATTGAAGGCTACATCCACGCCTGTCATTTGAATAATCTTCGTATTTATGATTGGGTTATTCCACGCGACATGTATAGCAGCGATGCCATTCACGAGTGGATCAGTGATAAAATCAAACAACATCCACAAGTCAGCGCTTGCCTCCTTGATGCAAATAACACCGCCCAATGTTTAAGTACGCTTCATAGTTTGAAAAAAATTCCACAGGAATTAATCGTTGCTGGCTTTGGCAACGGTCGCATCCCTTATGGCCAATCCTTACCAGTCGAATCCTTTGATGCGATTTATGAACCGTGGGACGAATTGCATGCTATTGCCGTACATCGATTATTAGCACGACTCAATGGTGATACCAGTCGTCCAATTCACAGTCTCATGCCCTGTGAATTTATTGCCGGTGCCACCGGATTGCTCTGATATTTGCGAGACGTTGTCTCGCGCTCTCCGACAAAAATATATTCTATTTTACTTCGTAAAATTCCGGCCAAATAGGCCAGAACGAATCTATTTCTGTCGTGAACCCAATTCGTAAGCAAAAAGACTAACTCATTATCAAAAATGCAAGATTTTTAACTTTGATCAAAGACTGGCATATCCCAATTACAAATCGGTTCGGCATCTGGATATGCCAACGTATCAAATGAGCGGTCTACTTTTTTATTCTTAAAATGCCAATCGGCAAAATCTAATAATGCAGCCCAATCAATTTCATTTTGGGCATGCCCACCAGGGCGCCAATGGATGCCTATATGATCTTCACAACCCAACCATTTAAAAATATCTTTACTCACCCTATGCGTTAATTCGGTGCCGTAGGGGTTAGCGTGATAATCCTGTAATGCATGCGGATTCATTAAGAAGCGCGGCGCTATTAATGCTTTCATCATATGCGCATCAAAGGGTGATTTATTTTCTTTATCAGCAAATTGATAAAAACGCGGACCCCACCAATGATCGCGTACACCTTGATGTGAGCCGATCGTTTGCGGCTTACCAACATCGTCCTCAAAATATTTTAAACTCGCCGTGCCACCCATGCCCGATGAATTCGGTACCGACAAGGCAATGCGCTCGTCATAAATACCTGCACAGAGTGTCGTCTTACCACCGCGCGAATGTCCGGTCGCTACTATTTTATCGCTATCTATTTCTGGCCGCTGAATAAGCACATCTATAATTGGCTGGAATGCCCAAGCCCACACACCGATCGCACCCCAATCATATTCTGGATAAAGTGGATAAATGCCGTGATCGCGCGAGCCCATCTCATCGGCAGCTAAATCTGTGCGAATGAATTTACATAAGGCATAACCGCGATTTATTGCATCAGGAGCTATAGCTTCGTCATCGGCAATGCGCACATGGTTGGTCCCTTGAAATTCTTCAGGAATAGGATCTGCATCCAGATAATATAAATTAAAGGTATTCTTAATTATTAATGGGAATGAACCTTCGCCCTTCGGGATGACGACATTGCAACGCAGAGAAGCCTGCTTGTCATTGCGCTCGAAATGCAAGGTAAACCAAATACATGTTGCAGCGCCATCTAAGACATCTTGTTGTCGCGTCTCTTCATAACGCACATTATCCGGGTTAGGCGGCATAGTCCCATAGACATAATGCTGCAACATCGCCTTTACATAAGAACGGTGGGCTTGCCATTCATCTTGAGTTTGTACCCGCGTGCCATCAGCACGTAAAAATGGGTCAGGTAAACCATCAACGTCTGGTAATTCATCTGCATGTGGAAAGGTAAATTCGCTCATTGAATCTAATTCAGTGTAACGCGAATCTCCTGAGCTCCAAGTTCAACGACCGGCACCTGTAAATACGTAGAGCCTTCAACTGTTTCTGTTTGTATATCTAATTCAGTTCCATTTAGACTTGCCTGTGTCACCGACGCATTTTCTGGTAATAAAACCGAACAGAGGATGTCAGACGCTCGACTTGCCACACGCAACTGTAATTCATTGCTAATCTTCTGATAATCGTAGGCACAATAACCACCGGAATTCGGATAGACGGCACTGGCACTCACTTTATCAACACCAGCTGCAGACCAACGCGGACTTAAGCGCACTTTATCAAAGGCTAAACCATCATCGACAATACCGGCCAAGCCTTCAATTAATGCATACACCACGGCCGCTGCACCCCACATATCTGGAATGCCGTAGCTGATCGGATTATCTGGGAAAACCACTTTCTGATCACTTAAACTGATACCGGCGATAAACCATTTCGCATTGTGCTCAGCACACTGCACATCAATGCTCGTAATAGTTTTATCCGGATGGGGGTTATTCCAGCCATAAACAAACATTCCGACATTGTCGAATTTGCCGTTAGGGCCCTGCCAAGCGACGCGCAAATACGGTGGTCGCTTTTTACCTTCATTACCACCGACGTGGGCACTGTTCGGCGCAGGCATAAACCAGGAACTAATATTGTTCTCATTTAAAATATACTGGGTTTTATGCGTCCCGTCTTCGTAATGAAATGTGTACCAACCAACAGGTGCTGCACCGCCACTCAGTGTGTGCAAGAAATAAACTGACTGCGCTTTATTATTTACAGGAATAGTCACTTGCGATGCATAGCCATCTGCTTGGGCCATACCAAGACAAGCACGTCGATCATTCGCTGCTGGATCAATGACATCGAATTCAATGCCCTCAAATGTCTGCTTACCAGTCGGCAAATGACGCATGTCATTTTCACCTTCATCGGTCCATGCAATCACATCACCAGACGCCTCGCTATCAAAATCAACATTGGCCACAGCGCTTAAATCAAGTGCGGTGTATGTGGTCGGCAATTGTTCCGGCATTTTACCCTTCAAACAACAATGCAGGTAACCGCCAAGTTTCTCAGTCCAATCAAGCAAGCGCTCAAGTATATCAACACCGTAGCTTTCAAAGCCGTGCTCGAATGCACCGTGGGCTAATTCACCACCGCAAATAGTGGTTACCCCACCATTCATGTAATTATAATCATTATGACGGAAGCCTTTTTCAAAAATTGGAAAACATGAATAAAATTCACCAGCACTGGTCTTGGGCATCACTTCACGAATGTCTTGATAGGATTTAATAATCTCTACGCACTTATCGTGATCGATTCGACGATTTAAACTATAGGCGTTACTTTGCACCACTTGCTTCGACTCATCAGTGCCACCACAGTCACGTTTTACTGATGGGTCTTCACTGACGTGATGGGTAAAGAACTTACCATTCCATGCGAGTTTATTTAAACGCTCCGTCATTTCATTGGCTAATGATTCCATTTGCTTGGCATCATCGTCGCGCTCAGCAACACGCAGCATCTCCGCTAAATAACGACAGCTCACCGCCATACCGGTATTATCACCGAACATCACGCCAAAAATGGTTTTGTCAGGATCTACGCGCATCGATGAACCTGATCTGGCAACATCCTCTTGATGCTGAAAATCCCAGGTATCGATGGTGTAACCGCGCTTTAATAATTTATATTTTTCAGACCAACGATAGCGGTCGTGGGTGCTATAATGCACGGCTTTTAAGGCAGCGTCTAAATAATTAGACATCCAATCACTGTCGCCCGTGGCCTTCCAGGTATAATACAGACCTTCAATCCATAGGTATTCAACATCATTTTCAACGGGAACACGCTGCCAACGTCGTTGTGGATTATCTGGGATTGGCTTAATAAAATCACCTTCCGCAAATTCAACATCGCGCCAATTCTGTAATTCAGAATGCAGCATTTTTTTACATTTATCATAGATCATGCCGTCATCGCGTTGTGAATCGGCATATAATTCGATACCTGATTTTAATCCATCAGCATCGGCGTCGTAATACTTATAACCCTTTAAACAATGCACATGGTCGCGAATCCAACTAACATAGTATTGATACCATTTACCTTCAATGCGCAGTCCCTTGTCGTAGCCTTTATGCCAAGCAATAAACATCGTATCGTGGAGTAGCTCCATTAATTTTTTAAATTTACCGCCATCATCAATTTCAGTTTTGCAATCCACTTTAAAACTGGCCGTATCAATGGTCGCCCCTTGATCATCAAGCTGAGAAACAACATGGGCACCCAATGAACCTGCAGCGGAAAAGGTAAACGGCGACTGGGCTGCCGCATCGATGTACAAACGACCTTCACCATCACGCACCTGAATCCGTCCATTATCAACACCACTTACTTCTATTTGATCAAGTGGCTTGTTGGTCGATTCAGCGTTGAGTGTCAGCATAATTTTTCCCTTTTATGAAAACAAACAGAGCATTTTAGATTGAAAAATATTGGTTTTTACCTTTTTCAGTCGATGTATTTAAGTTTATGTATTCACAGCTACTTAGAACTGAACCACTGGTTTTATTGCCTCCGAGCTTGAACTCAACATAGTGCTGGGTCGAGGATTCACCTATGTCACCTGCACCCGGTCAAGATCGTCAATTTCAAAAGCCAGATTTCCGTAACTTACTCGAAGAGCAGGGCAAAATTCCCAAGCGTCCAAAGAAGCAGAAGCAGGCCAAGGAACCCAAGCGTCATTACGATGAACGTCCCAATGTGCTGTGGCTGATGGCCGACCAATTTCGTGGCGACATGCTCGGTTGTTTGAATCATCCAAAAGTAAAAACACCAAACCTCGACACATTAGCCAGCCAAGGTGTGTGTTTTTCTCGTGCCTATTGCAGCTCACCGGTTTGCTTACCCAGCCGTGCGTCGATGTTCACTGGATTATCGCTACCACACCATCAAGCCTTAACGAATGGCATGCCGATGAAAGATGGCTGCGAAATCTTCACTCAAAAATTACAAGAGGCTGGTTATCGCACGGCTAACTTAGGAAAACACCACGCCGGCATACCGGCCAATAAATGCTGGGAATACTTAGACAATGCGCCGGATGTATTTGGTGCGACTAAACCGAGTGATGTTGCTTTTAGTCCTGAGGTATTTAACGATAGCGTTTTTATCGCTAACGAAGTCTGTGATAATTCAGACCGCGTTTTATACGGCACCTATCCCGGTCCAGTGCAAACGACAAAATCATTTCGCCTCGCTGATAAAGCAATGAAGTGGCTATACTGGCACGATGATCCGCGTCCATTTTTCCTGCGTGTTAGTTTTGATGACCCACATCCACCAGTTGTTCCCCCTGAACCCTATGCATCGATGTATGATCCTAATGATGTTCCTGATGATTTATTAAATAATTATAAGGAAAGCTTTGCGCAAAAAACTTGGACAGTGCAAACCTACGCCGAACAAAAAGGACTAACGCAGATTAGCGAAGAACAACATCGCCTGCACATTGCGCGTTACATGGGACTGTGCACCCATTTGGATGCACAAATTGGCCGCATCCTCGATTACTTAGATGAAATAGGATTCGCTGATAATACTTTGGTAGTCTTTAATTCGGACCATGGTCATATGATCGGCGAACACGGACTCACGCATAAACATTATGTTTTATATGAAGGCGTTAACCGCATCCCATTTATTATGCGCTGGCCAGGAAAAATAAAAGAAAACCTAATCAGTGATGCATTAATCGATGGCTGTGATTTAGCACCTACACTTCTTGATGCGCTTGGCGTTGAACCGATGAATAACATTGATGGTCATAGTGCGCTACCTTTAGCGCAAGGAGACAGCACCGAAATCAATGACTATGTTGTCTGTCAGTATGATGATTTTTGTTTTAGCATCTGCGATAAACGCTGGAAAATAATTGTCTACGATAGTGACGATGATGGCGTTGGTGAATGTTATGATCTCGACAATGACCCGTATGAACAAGAAAACTTGTGGGGCAATTGCGCCGAACAAGAGCGCTTAGTACAAACACTGAATGAATGGCGCGAGCGCCACGGAGCCGTTAGTCAGCGCGCTTAATCTAAATCATTTACTGATAGAGTCAGCGTTAAATCTTCTCCGTCAGTGCCGATTAAACCCATGTCGCTCTTTGCACGTGTCGCCGTTGCTTCTGGATCAAGTATGGAACGCAATAATGCCTCGAATTCCGCTAAGACTGATGCATGCGCTGGGTCAGTCCCAAGATCATGTAATTCCTGGGGGTCATTTTTTACATTAAACAATGATGCACGTTCATTCACATAATAAGTATATTTATAATCACCACGTACCAACATGTACCAATCATGCTTGAAAAAATTAGCGTGGAATTCAGACAAGGCATAATCAACGCGATCTTGCTTATCACCACGAATAAGTGGCAACCACGAGCGACCAGGTAAATGTTCGTTCTGATCAATGCCAGCCATTTCTAAAATGCTTGGATACATATCAATCAAACTAACCGGTGCTTCGATTGTTTGTCCCTGTGGTAGGTCCGGTCCGCTGACAATTAAAGGTACGCCAACTGATCCTTCATAGGAACACTGCTTATAAAATAATCCATGCTCACCTAAGGATTCACCATGGTCAGTGGTGTAAATAATATAGGTATTATCCAAAAATCCCTGCGCTTCTAATTCATCAAGTATTTCACCAATCATCGCATCGAGACAGGTAATCATACCGTAATACGCCGCTACCGTTCGTCGCAGCATATCCTCAGTAACCTCACCGAGATCTAAACCTTTTTGAAAGTGCGCCAAGGCAGGATGCAATTGTTCATTAGGAATGTCACAGTCGAATGGCAACTCAATGTTATCCGGATAATACATGTCATAAAATTCTTGTGGTGCACAAAATGGCCAATGTGGCATCAGTAAACCGACATAACAAGCCCAAGGATCTTTTTTATCAGCAGCGCCTTTCTCTCGTAAATAATCGAGCGCCCAATTGCATACGATACGATCGTGGTCGTAATTACCAATGCTGTCATCACCCTCACCAATGTAACCACCATCTGATGCAATCTCTAAACCGCGCGTACCAGCGTTTTGCAAATGACGGCGTTTATCCTTGCGAATATAGCCATCTAAGCGCGATGGATCCGGTTTATCTAAAGGAATATTCCAAGCACCGCGTTCACGAATTATTTTATGCTTAGAAAATCCGCCATCTTGGTACTCACCACAAAAATCCATTTTACCAAGCATCGTCGATTCAATGCCTGCTTCATCGAGTTTGCGGGCCCAGGTCATTTCTTCTCGCGGCAGCGGAATCATATTCGACCACGAGTCGATTTGATGCACATATTTACCAGTAATAAAACTCATGCGGCTTGGTGTGCATAATGGAGAATTACAATAAGCGCGTGTAAATGCCGTTCCACGCGCAGCTAATTTATCTAAGTTTGGTGTTTGAACGATGCTATGCCCACGATAAGCGCTCATCAACGGATGATGCTCATCGCTACAGATTACTAAAATGTTTGGTTTATCAGTCATTTAAAGCGCTTTTAAATAGCCAATTCTTACCATGAAATCATCTAGTGCTTGCTTGGTTTTTTCAAAGTATTCATTGTCGTCACCACCATAATTAAAAAAACCATGACCTTGATCATCGTAATAATGCTCAGTACATGTCGAACCAGCTTGACGAATTTTTTCAGCGAATTCCTGCATCATCGGCACCGGAATTAAATTATCTTCGGTGCCTAATAATACGAGCGTTGCTGGCCATTGATTATGAATGCGATGAAATGGTGAAAAATCTTCATAATATTCACCGACACGATCGTAACCGTAATTATCAGGACCATTATTAATGACGGGATTAAATAAGGCCAAGGCATTTGGTCGTGGTGAAATATTCAGATCGTCATTTTCATCATCCCATTTTTCAACGCAGGCCGTCGCTGCAGCTACATGTCCGCCGGCACTACCGCCACCAGCAGCTAAACGATTGGGATCAATACCTATTTCCTCAGCATGGCCGCGCAAATATCGCATAGCTGATTTACCGTCTTTCACACATTCATAAGGTGGTGTATTATCGATCTTTTGCACGCGATAATCAGAAACCGCTGCAATCATCCCTCGTTGACACAGGTGCTCAGCAAATGGACGAAATTGATCACGGCCTCCCTTAACCCAGCCACCACCAAAGAAAAAGACAATTGCTGGTAGCGGTTCATTTGCATGTTCTGGCTTATAAACATCGATTATTAAATCACGCCCACTATTTCGGTAAATATAACTTTCCAACTTATGCTCCTAAAGTTCGTCTCGATATCATTACAGAAGTTCTTTAAATTAAAGGCTTTTCTCATTTAGCGCAACGTTGCTAATGGCTTTAGCAGTCTATGATTACAGTAATTCATATTTAATAAAGTGAGTAAACCGAATGTCCAAACAACCACATATTGTCATATTTAATCCAGACCAATGGCGCGGCGATAGTCTTGGCCACCTTGGTCATCCTGCCGTACAAACACCAGTTCTTGATGAAATGGTAGAAAAAGAAGCGGTATCATTTCGTTACGCATTTTGCCAAAATCCGGTGTGCACACCATCGCGTTGCAGTTTTATGACTGGCTGGTATCCACACGTTCGTGGGCATAGGACTATGCATCACATGTTACATCATGAACACGACGAACAGATGTTACTGCGTATTTTAAAAGAACATGGTTATCACACTTTTTGGGGTGGAAAAAATGATGTGATCCCTGGCGATGAAGCTGGTCAAGGCAATGACCCGCGCGTTCGCTACGCCGATACGATAAGTGATTATAGTAATTACGAATTGCAACCCAATTGGCATGGTCCTGTTTATCAACAGGCACGCGGTGAGCATGGCAGCGATACGTTTTATAGCTTTTTCATTGGCAAAATGGATAAACATGAAAATGAACATTTTTATCACGATGACGATTGGCTGCATGTCCAAGAAGCGATTAAATTAATTAAAAATCGACCAGCCGATAAACCGCTCGCACTCTATTTACCATTAGTCTACCCACATCCACCTTACGGTGTTGAAGAACCCTATTTCTCTGCAATAGACCGCGACGCCATTGAAGAGCGCTTACGCGCTGAGAACTGGGAACTGAAACCAAGTATTATTCAAGAAATTCGTAAGCGCCAAAATATGCAGAGCTGGACCGAGGATCGCTGGACCGAATTACGCGCAACGTATTACGGCATGTGCATGCGCATCGATGCGCTGCTTGGTGATTTAATTCAAGCTATGCGTGATGAAGGTATTTGGGATGACACCGCCTTTTTCTTATTTTCTGACCACGGTGACTTTACTGGTGACTACGGCTTAGTCGAAAAAACACAGAATACTTTTGAAGACTGCCTCAGTCGCGTGCCGTTTATTATTAAGCCGCCGAAAGACACACCATGCAAACCAGGCGTGCGCGATTGCTTAACGGAGTTAGTCGATTTTTCAGAAACCGTTTACGATCTCACTGGCATCAATCCCGGTTATGACCGCTTTGGTAAAAGTTTATTACCAGTGATCGCTGGTGACACCGATGAACATCGCGATGCCGCTTTTTGTGAAGGCGGCCGTTTAATGGGCGAAATCCAAGCTGCCGAAAGAGAATATCTAGCTAGGAATCCCGATAATCCCGAGCAAGGTGCCTATTGGCCACGTGCATCGCTGCAATGGAGTGATGAGCACCCATGGCATACCAAAGCCACGATGTGCCGCACTAAAGATTATAAATACGTTAAACGCTTATATGAAAGCGACGAGCTCTACGATCTGAAAAAAGATCCCGGTGAATGCCTCAATGTGATTAACGATCCAGCTTACGCTGAAATTAAAGTACAAATGATCGAACGTTTATTACGTTGGTACCAGGAAACTTGCGATGTGGTTCCACAGAACACTGATCCACGTTAATTAAATATTTCTCACGGAGACACAGAGGCACGGAGGCACGGAGAATTTAATAGTATAATGGTATGAGTCTTGGTCTTAGTCCGTCGCTTTCGCAACTCTTAGTCTTAGTGTCCAACTTGGGAACAAAGACTAAGACCAAGACTAATCCTGATACTAGTTAGCTATAATCACTCCGTATTCCCAGTGAGAGCCCATTTATTTTACTACATAGACATCGCAGGGCGCATGATGCACCACGCGGTCGGATACGGATCCGAGCAAGAAGCGTTCGCCGGCGGATGCGCCGTGGCTACCGATTACGATGACGTCGTATTTGCCCTGCTCAGCAAATGCGACGATAGTTTCAGCGGGAGCACCCTTTTCGACAGCACGTTTGAAAGCGACGCCTGATTCTTTGAGGCCAGGCTCAACGCGCTCCCAGTCGGCGTCCTTAATCTTCGCCAGATCGGTGTGCACCGAGGTTAAATCATAAGGATAACCTGTGAAAAACGGGGTATCGACCACTTGCAGGATCGTCATCTCAGCACCAAGATCCTTAGCCAAGGCACAGGCGTGGCTGAGTGTCTTATCTGAGTGGTCAGAGCCATCCACAGGTACGAGTATGTGCTTAGTCATGGTCAATCTCCTTCCCTTTCCCGGGTCTACATCTATATAATATAGTTCTGGATATGTTTATCCAGTATTAATTTGGCGCAAGCTCCATTTCGAACTAACTTGTTCTCTAAGCTAGGGATGGCTCTAACGGCGGATCTTGATCCGGGCGAGGATTGTTGAGTACCGAACTGGACTCAGCCTTATCCTCTTCCTCTACGCGATCATGGCGACCAGTCTTAGAAACACGTGCTGGTAAGCTACCACCATCCATGAGGATTTTGACCTGTTCTGCATCCAAGGTCTCATGCTCTAATAGCGCGTCAGTAATGCGCTGAACCGCATCGCGATTCTCTTCGAGAATCTTTTGTGCACGCTCATAAGCCGCATCAATAATCGAACGCACTTCTTCGTCGAGTTGTTGATGCGTTTGCTCTGAAACCGTTACTACTTTCTCAGCACCACCGAGGCCTGCATGTTCTTCGGTATATTTAATCGGACCCATTTTTTCACTGAGGCCCCATTCATAAACCATGTTACGTGCCAACATCGTCGCACGTTCAATATCATTCGAAGCACCAGTAGAAACATCGCCACAGAACATTTCTTCAGCAATTCGACCACCGAATAAAACGCACATGTCACCAGTGATACGTTTACGTCCATAGCTATACACATCTTTTGATGGCAAGCTCATTGTCGCACCAAGGGCACGACCACGTGGAATAATACTGACCTTGTGTAAGTCATCACACTCATCGAGTAAATATTGAATAACCGTGTGCCCTGCTTCGTGATAAGCGGTGTCACGTTTGTCTTCTGGTGAAATGGCGCGACTGCGACCTTTTTTCTCGCGACCAAAGGCAACACGATCACGCGCATATTCTAAATCACCAATATCAACAAAGTCTTTATTTAATCGAGCTGCATGTAGCGCTGCTTCGTTAATTAAACTTTCTAGATCAGCACCAGAAAATCCTGGGGTGCCACGAGCGATAATCGAAAGATCAACATCGCTCGATAATTTAACTTTACCAGAATGCACTTCGAGAATTTCTTCACGCCCATTAATATCAGGTGGATCAACCATCACGTGACGGTCAAAACGTCCCGGACGGGTTAATGCTGGGTCTAAAACGTCAACGCGGTTTGTTGCAGCCATAACGATGACTTTGTCGTTTGACTCAAAACCATCCATCTCAACCAGAATTGCATTTAATGTTTGTTCGCGCTCATCATGACCGCCTGAACTCATGCCACCGCCACGACGACGCGCAACGGCATCAATTTCATCAATAAAGATAATGCATGGGCTATTTTCTTTAGCTTGCAAAAATAAATCGCGAACACGTGAAGCGCCAACACCGACAAACATCTCTACAAAGTCTGAACCAGAGATTGAATAAAAAGGAACATCCGCTTCACCGGCAATGGCCTTAGCTAATAATGTTTTACCGGTTCCCGGAGGACCGACCATCAATACACCACGAGGAATGCGACCACCCAGTCGTTGGAATTTACTTGGATTCTTCAAGAACTCGACCAGCTCTTGAACCTCTTCCTTACATTCTTCAACACCAGCAACGTCTTTAAATGTTTTTCCTGTTTTTCCTTTGGCGATTAAATGGGCACGACTCTTGCCGAAACTCATCACACCACCGCCGCCACCCATGCGACGCAGGAATAAAAAGTAAAATAAAAATAAAATACCAACGAAGAATAGAATATTAATTAAGATTCCGGTCAATGGACCATCAACACGATCACCTTCTTGAACGATAGCGTAGCTGCCTTCTTTGCTATTTATCGCCAAAGCTGCGTTCAATTCAGCCGCCACCGAATCGGTGTAGCGACCACCTGGGTAATCGACTTGGTACTTACGGTGCTTCTCGCCCTTGGCCGTTTCAACTTCAACATAGGCCGTACCGGTAGTGATCTTGACCACCTTGTTGCTGCGGACGTTATCGAGGAACTTGGTCCAAGACTCTTTGCCAGTGTTGCCATTGGTCAGCATCCATGCGGCAAAGAGGAGCAGGCCGAAAAACATCAAAAATATAAACAGGACGCCGCGCGGCTTACCTTGGCGCGGGTCTGGCTCTTGCCCATTCTGATTCGGACGCTTATCCATTGTTCAGTCCTTAACTTATATCCAATTTCCCAGTGCTGGGCCGCAGAGTGTAGTGAATGCCTGCCCGAAGCCAGCCTAATCACTGTCCCACGTTCCCAGCCACTATGTGTTCTATCAGATAAGACTCCGCCGCCTAGACGGACTTACCGCGTACGACGACGGCGACGCACACTAACACCACTACGTCGACGACCACTCGCGCGTTGGCGACCACTGCTTTCAGAGCCTTCTTCGTCGCTAGGACGGTCACTATCTTCGGTCTCGGTACGCGGACGGCGCCGCGATATGATCTCGGTCCCATCTTCTTCATCGACCATCGCTGCAGGCTTGGATTCCGTGTCGTCCGAGGGCGAGGCTAGCTCAAAATTCTCACTCGCCGAATTAACATCAAATTCATTTTCAACTGTAGCCACACCATCCATAGCCTGAAACGCGTTCTCTTCTTCGGCTTCGTGATCGGCACGTAAATGCAGTTTTTCAAGCGTATTGCGGTTTTCTGGTGCTAAACCCATGTCGATGCGACAGGCGTCAATATCAGCGTCGAGAAAGAGCAAACGGTCACGCAATTGGCGATAGTGATCAATGTGGCTCTTGGTGAGCTGCTCATAGCTAATCTCTATCGTTGTACCCTTGAATATTTTTACCAAAAACTCACGAGGTAAGCCGAGGCCACCTTGGTTTTCTAAGGCAAAACGCCCTGCTACAGCCAAGAGCTCGCGGCGCTCTTCTTCGAGTGCCTCAAGCTTCTCCAAGCGCTCATCACGGCGACGAAATGCTTTACCAACCCGACCCAAGAGCCCCTGCTTTTGGTTTTCTGGGGTGCTGAGCACAGCCTCATGTGAGGCGCTGATGCGACGTCGCTGACGATGGCTCCCATCGATATCCTCTTCGTCATATTCCTCAGACTCATCACGAGTCTCGGACATGTAATCGATGCTTATGATCTCGTCAGACTCATAACGAAAGACATTGTCTTGGCAGATGATTTCATCACCACCATTCAGAATACTCACCTCGCGCGCATGCCCATTTATTTCAAATTCAGCATCACAAGATAAATGCCAGCACTCTGACTCCCAGGAAAACTGCATAACGGGATCGCTATCATCAGTGCCGATTCGGACACGTGGTGCACGGCCGACTTCGAGGATGATTTCTTTTCCGGCATAAGAGCCTTTAACACAAACCAATTTTGCTGGCATTGATTCGATCCATTCGAGTTTTCTGGTAATCCATATCGTAGAGCCACTCAGGGGAGTCGCTAGCAGAAATCGAGGAATGGTGGCATTAGTTAGAGCCACATTGAGACAATTTTAGTCATAAAGCCTTAGCAGCGCTGTTCCAATAACAGCCTTTACCTAGGCCATAGTCTTTTAGCGTTAACCCATGCCTGAATTACCAGAAGTTGAAACCGTACGTTGCGGACTACTCGCGCTTATTGGCAAAAAACCATTGATAAAATCAGTAAAAATTCGCAATCGTTCATTGCGTTATCCGGTGCCGACACGCATCAATCAAGCGCTCAAAGGAAAGCACATTGTTGATATATCACGACGTGCAAAATATTTAATTTGGAACTGTGGAGATATATATCTACTTAATCATCTCGGTATGACTGGGTCTTGGCGCCTAGAAAAAAACACTAAAGCATTACGCAAACATGATCATGCTGTTTTTGAATTAGATAAAATTGGCTACTTGATTTATCATGATCCACGGCGATTTGGTATGATTGATGTCATCAAAGAAAATGTCGACGAACATAAATTACTTGCCAAGCTCGGACCAGAACCCTTAGATAAAAATAATTTCAATACGGATTATCTGTATACACAAACGCACAAACGGAAAGCCAGCATTAAACAAGTTATCATGGACCAAGCTGTTGTCGTTGGTGTTGGTAATATCTATGCCTCAGAAAGTTTGCACCGTGCTGGTATTGACCCACGCCGTAGCGCGATGCGCGTTTCCAAAAAACGCATTGATAAATTAGTACAAGCCATTCGTCACATCCTGGGCGCAGCTATTAAAGCAGGCGGCTCAACCATCAGCGATTTTCGCCAAGCAGGTGGATCGGATGGCTACTTTCAGCATCACTTTCAAGTCTACGAGCGTGAAGGTGAAACTTGCAAAAAATGCGGTGGACAGATTAAACAATGCGTCCTCGGACAGCGCTCGAGCTATTGGTGCAACAGCTGCCAAAGCTAAATCTGAAAGGAATTCACGCGAGCGCCGTAATTAAGGATAAGTTGCAGAATGATCGCTATCCTTAAGGTATTTATCCGAATGAACGCAGACCGATTCTTGTTAATTGTGCGCACATGTATTCTCCTTGGCCTACTGGTCTTCTTTGTCTTCTCACTCAGCAGCACGCTGATGGCCGAACGCAAACACAAAGAGCTACCCAGTGCTGGGCACCATGAGATCGGCTATGATCCAGGCATTCGCGTTCTCTTAACCAATCGCCATACCCAGAAAATGCATCATCGCCGCTTGGATGTATTAGTCTTACAAGCTTGCTTACTGTATTGCCCTGATGATCGCACCTTACAAATCACCCTCGATCCGCAGGAAACCGTTACCATTAAATATCACATCGATGGGCTTATCATCGACTGTAATAAAATGGAAGAAACCTGGAACGTTACGCAAATAGATATCATTCCCGGTATTCGTTCGAACATCGAAAGTGAAGACGCCGAAGGCAATCCCATTCATTCTGCTTTCGAAGCAAAAGACCGTAAACCTGTATTCGCCTTAAATGGGACACGCTATCGTGGCAGTTTATCAGTCATTAAAAAAGCTGCTTTAAAATTGCAGGCAGTTAATTGGCTACCCATTGAAAGTTACCTTGAAGGTGTCGTCCCCTCTGAAATGCCAGCTAAATATCCTGAAGAAGCCTTGCGCGCACAAGCTATTTGCAGCCGTAGCTATGCCTACGCCAATATTCTTGATGCAACGCGCAAAGGCACCATCTCTTCATTTGATGTTTATGACACCGTACAAGACCAAGAATATTTAGGGACAACTAAAGAAACGCCCAACACTACCTTCGCTGTTCAACGGACTGCTGGTTTGGTATTAACCTATAACGACGAATGCTTTCCTAGTTATTTTTCAGCAAGTTCAGGCGGACACTGTACGCCAGTCGGCATGGCCTTTCCCAAAGCAACCTGTTGCGATGGTCAAACCCCACTCGA
>JANQLF010000297.1 GCA_028280785.1 Planctomycetota bacterium | reverse complement strand
TCGTAGAACTGAGCACCGAACAGCGCCATATCGTTGGTATTTTGTGTTCGAATATGAGTCTTCGTGATGCTGCCTTTGATGAGCTTGGTTGTGAGCCGAATGATTTTCCACTGCCGTGGCGTCATGTGGTCAATCTGATGAGCCTCAATCACGATATGGACGTTGATGCCTTGGTCGCGGCTCCTGAGTTGGCGCTAGATAGCCAATTGCGGCAGGCGGTCCTCGCTTTAGCGCATGAATATAAGACCCAAGACACCCAGTTAGAAGAGCTCAAAGAGGTCATGGACCGGGTTCAGCGCAGTCGTTGTGAGGCTAGAGTGCGTGAACTGGAGTTCAAACTCAAGCAGGCTCAGAACAATCAACGCCATGATGAAGTCAAAACGCTCTTCGCTGAACTTTTTGAAATGACCAACGAAATGAGGCGCCTGAGTGGTCATGAAAGCGCGTCTTAGACTAAGAGATGGGCATAATATTTGGTCAAATTGGCCTTGAATATGGCCTGAACTTGGTATAATTATAGGACAAGCCGCAGTTACCAAGCGGCAACTTAGCTTCGAGCGGGCTCAATATAAGTTAGCCGCCAAGCGCCCCTTTCAGATATCCAAAGGACTCATTTTCCTATGAGTGAAACCGAAGCTCCCGCACAACCAGCGGCAGAAGAAGGCGTATTAACCCTACCAATGATGGTAGATCTCCTGGCCAAAAAAGCAGGTGGCAAAGGTGCCGTTAGTTATGACACCTTGAACACCTTATTACCAGACACGATGAATGATCCCGAATTATTGGATCAACTCATTGAGAAATTAAATGAACGTAGCATCGAGTTGGTCGAAGAGGATCCGGCTGAAGAAGTCGATTTAACTGAAGACACGTTGACCTCGAACACTGCGTCTGCTGGTGAACTGGATGAAGAAGACCAGCCAAGCATCTACGAAGACATCAACCCATTAGCAACTGAAGAAGAGTTCGCTAATAAGATTGATGACCCTGTTCGTATGTACTTGTCGCAGATGGGTGAGATCCCGCTGCTGACTCGTGAACAAGAGATTGAATTAGCTCGTCGCATTGAGATTTATCGCGATGGCTTCCGTGCCAAAGTTATGAGCACGCCTGAAGCTTTGCGTCGGGGAATCGGCTGGGTTGAAGAGCAACGCGAGATTAAAGAGCTCCAAGAGAAGAATGCAAAGAGCCATGGTTCATCACCATCGCGCGATGACTACTTAGAACGCGCTGCAAGCCATTTAACCAGCATGAATCTTATTCTTGATCATGTTCAACCAGTGGTTGAAAAGATCGTTGATGGTACGCATACCGAGCGTGATAAGCAGATTTATCGCAACCGCATGCGCCGTGCCTACAAATTGCTCGAAGAGATGGAATTAGACGCCACCACGGTTATCGACACCAAGGAAGAAATGCTTGATGTTCGTCGTCGTGTCTTGCGTTTAAAACGCGAAATTAAACAAGCGCGTACGCCAGAAGACCAAGAGCAAAAAGAAAACAGCTTACGCGAATTATCGCTGCAAATAGGTGAATCTGTTGATGAAATGGTTATTCGCTACCAAGCTGTTTCTAAGCGTTTCCGTTTATACGAAGATGCCAAGCAACGTTTATCATGCGGTAACTTGCGTCTCGTTGTTTCGATCGCCAAAAAATATCGTAACCGCGGTTTATCGTTCCTTGATTTAATTCAGGAAGGTAACGCTGGTTTGATGAAGGCGGTAGAGAAATACGAATACAAACGTGGTTATAAATTCTCGACCTATGCAACATGGTGGATTCGTCAGGGTATTACCCGCGCAATTGCCGACCAAGCACGCACCATTCGTATTCCGGTGCACATGATCGAAACCATGGGTAAATTGCGCAAGATTCAAAAGGACGTCCTGCAAGATACTGGTCGTGAAGCTACCATCGAAGAAGTTGCTGAACGCGCAGGTATCTCGGTCGCTGAATGTAAGCGTATTATCAAAGTGTCGAAACATCCAATCAGCTTGGATCGTCCAATTGGTGATAGTGATGACTGTTACTTCGGTGATTTCTTAGAAGACAAGTCGGTTGAAAACCCAGCCAACATTTCTTCTAACGAAATGCTCAAAGAGAAAATCACTGAAGTGCTTGATACCTTAACTGATCGTGAGCGCGAAATTATCTGCCTACGCTACGGTATTGGCGATGGTTATACCTATACGCTCGAAGAAGTTGGTCGTCGCTTTAACGTTACACGTGAACGTGTGCGTCAAATCGAAGCCAAGGCTATTAAGAAACTGCAGCATCCTATACGTTCCCGCAAGCTCGAGGGCTTCATAGACACGAAAGCTTACTAGGCTTTTGCCTCATAGCAGGCTGAGGCTTGCGGAGTAAAAAATATAATCGAAGGGTGCGGCTTGCCGCGCCCTTTGTTTTTACGTAGCAAACGGAAGACTGCGTCAAAAAGTGCGAAGGCAATCAAGAAACTTCAACATCCAATTCGCTCACGTAAATTGGAAGGCTTCATCGACACTAAAGCATATTAAGATTGGATTCCAGATTAAAAATAAAAGGCCCGTGCATTGCACTGGCCTTTTTTAATTCCAATTAAGGCAATCTTGGTACGTGACCAATGTGCCGCCAAAAATATCTAGGGCACTGCCGTAAGTCAGGTCTACTTTTCCGTTGCTGAGATCAGAAACAATTTGCAGATCGTCAATGGATTTTGCACCACCAGCATAGGTGCAGGGAATGCTCACGTGTTTGCCAAGGAAGGCAACGAGTTCTTGATCAATGCCTTCGCATTTCCCTTCAACATCGGCGGCGTGAATTAAAAACTCACTACAATAAGCGGAGAGGTCTTCTAGGTGCTCAGCGTTAACTTCGTAATCACTGACGTCCTGCCAACGGTTGGTGGAAACATACCACGAATCATTTTTTCTGCGGCAGCTTAAATCGACGACTAATTGTTCTTTACCAATCAGATCAGCAATGTGTTGTAGGCGGTCTAATAAAAAGTTTGGACCGTCGAATAAATAACTGGTAATAATTACCTTTTCTGCACCGGCATCGAGCCATTCTTGGGCATTATCGGCGTTGATGCCACCGCCGAGGTGCATGCCTTTAGGCCAAGCATTAAGGGCAAGCTTTGCGGCCTCATCATTGCCAGGTCCTAATTTGATGATGTGACCACCGCGCAGATTATCTTTGCGGTAGAGGTTTGCGAACCATGCAGAATCGTGCTCAGCTACAAAATTGGTTTCTAATCCTTGCTGGTCATCGCTGAGAGTTCCGCCAACAATTTGTTTTACCTGGCCATCATGGAGATCGATACATGGACGAAAGGTGGTCATGAGACTTATACGCTGCCTTCTTTTGCCTGATAAACAAGCTTAGGAGGGGCTCAATAATTGCATAAGCTTCCTTTCGGCCACACTGTTCACTAATGAATGGCTCAACTCTTTTAAAGCGTCTATGCACCATAAGTGGCTGGACCTTTATGAGTCGCATACTCGGTTTAATTCGCGATCGTTTGTTGGGTGCCTTTTTTGGAGCCTCATTAATACTTGATGCATTTTTTGTCGCTTTTGCGCTACCGAATATGGTGCGCAATTTGTTTGGTGAAGGCGCGCTTAGCTCTGCATTTATTCCACGCTATACCCAAATGCGTGAAAATAACCCCGATGAGGCAGATGCCTTTGCAGGTCTGGTTATTGCCCGTTTGGCGATTGTCTTATCGAGTTTGGCAGCGATCAGCATGGCTATATGTGGCGGATTGATGCTCTGGGGTACACATGATAAAGCCGTGCTCGTAGCTATTTTAGCAATTGCACAAATGCCGTATTTGGTCTTTATATGTATTTCTGCAATTATGGCAGGGGTTTTAAATGCCCGTCATCATTTTGCCGTTCCTGCGGCGGCACCGGTTATTCTTAACATTTGTATGATTGCTGCGGTTTTGCTGTGGGAAGATGTGCACATTTTGCCGTACGCCGTTTTATGCACCGGATTTCTACAGCTCTTGTTACATGTTGTTGCACTCAAGGCAGTCGGTGGTGTGCCGAAGACCTCTTTAAAAAGCACCGAGGCGCTGAAGGAAATGCGCAGTGCGCTCATGCCGACGATTATTGCGGCGAGTGTCTATCAATTAAACGCCTTTATCGATGCAATTATTGCTTACGAGTTTTTAGAGAATGCGACGGGCGCTGTGGTCATTCTCTATTTTGCCAATCGATTATTGCAGTTTCCATTGGCCCTCATTGCCCATGGTGTTGGAACTGCTGCTTATCCAGAAATGTCTCGAGTAGCCATGCAGGGCTATGAGCAAACGGGTGGGCTTCTCAAGACGATTAACCGTTTGTTATTAGCCTTGGTTATTCCTGCAGGGGTGGGCTTATATTTAGTCGCTGAACCATTAGTACGTTGTGTTTACCAGGCCGGTGCATTTGGTAATGACAGCGTTATGCGCGTCGTTGCTGTAACGCAGATCTATGCATTTGGCTTACTGCCAATGGCACTTGGAAAAATTTTGGTGCGCTCGTTTCATGCGCATTTGGACCAGCGTACACCGATGTTTGTGGCTATCAGTGGCGTGATTCTCAATTTAGTTTTAAATATTATCTTTGTGGTGTATACCGATCTCAATGAATGTGGTTTGGCTATTGCTTCAGTGGTTTCGAGTTTGGTTATCATGTTAGTCTACATCGCGTTATTGGCTAAGCGCGGTACGCATTCGATTTTTGAATTACCTTCATTGTTGCTCATCGTCATTATGAGTGCAGTGATGGGGGCTGCAGTCTTTGCACTGATGCATTATTGGCAATTAGATGAAGATGCATCGCTGCTCATGCGTTGTCTGCGTTTACTTGCCTGCGTAGTGGTTGGTTGTTTAATCTACGGTGTGTGCTTACTGAGCCGCCTCAAGCAATGGCGTCGAGCGATTGGCTCTACTGACGCAGCGGTCTAAAATAATCGGTATTATTATAAAAATTTTCATCCTGTTGCGGGCGCCAGTCAGGCCATCCAAGTATGGGAAACGGGGATAGATCTTTGGTGTCATGTAATTGATCTGCAATGGCTTTTCTTATGAGCTGATCTAAGTCATCGAGCTCTATGTTGGGATTAGCTTCAACCCACATTATTTTTCCGCATAGTCCAATAAAAGGTTCTTGCAATTTTTCCAGGAGCCCATGGCCGAAACAGATGATCTTTGTATTGGCGATCAGCTCTTGACGCTGATTCCAGAACAAATCGTTCCACTGATGATTTTTAATGAGTTCTATGAATTGTGGATCGTTACTAATTAAAATAATCCCAGATTCATCGAATAGAGTGTAGGCATTTTGCTGCGAGCTCCGATTATTGCCTGCCACTTTATCGCGGTCGTACTGGAGCTGTAACTGTTGTAGGCACATTTTGCTTTGTGGATAACAATGCCAGCTCATGGCATTCATAAAATCATGAACATTTTCTAAGCGTGTTGGGATTTCTTTGAATCGATCTATGTAGCCGAGGTAGCCACCGTGTACTTTCACGGCGTTGGTATCTTGCTTGGTAAAGGGGAAGGGAGATTGGTGAAAAAGCTTGTTATAGCTATCGATATCTGGCCATTCATTGAGCGATAAGCATTCTTTTTTGAGTGCATCATCAACAAAGTCAAACGCAGGGGTCTTAAATAAATTGTGTATGCTCTCTATGCTGTCATCTAGGACCATAAATCTGATTCATCTTTAACATGTATAGCAAATTTTTCAGAAGTGCAGATACAGGCTGCATGGTCATCGCCTTGGCTTACATCGGTTAATACCCATTGGTGCTTAGGATCAACGCCTCCAGTCGAATCTAAAATGCGCGCTGGTAAATCATAGTTAACCGAAAACGTCTGTAGTCCCAGTGAGATGCCTTTGCCATGAGCTTTGACACAAGCTTCTTTGCGCGTCCAAATGGTAAAAAATGATTTAAGCAGGTGGTGATCAACGCGTGACAAGAGCAGGGCTTGTTCTGTTTGTGAGAAGAAGCGCCTGCTTAAACCGTCGACATCGACCTCACGAAAATATTCTATATCAACACCCAAATTAATTTTTTCAGGGTGCACTGCAATCAATGCATGCATATGGGAGTGCGAGACATTGAATGAAACTTGTGGTGCATTTATACAATGCGGTTTACCTGATTCGGCGTAATTAAATTCTAATTCCTTGGCCGGAATATCTGAGACGCGTTCGATTGCCAGCCGTAAGCTGGCACGGGTGCAGGTAAATTCATGAGATTTATCTGGATCTAAAAATCGCTCTTGGCGCTGCTGCTCATCAGCACTCAGCAATGCCTGTGCCTTATCAACGTCGATTTTCGTTAGGTCTAAAAACCAAACGGATAATTCAGTTTTCTTGTTCATTTCCTAGTGCCGCAGCTAAGCGTTTGAATCCTTCTTCATTACTAATGCTTGCTTGATAGCCTAGGTCATTTTTAGCAGCTGTTAAGTCAAACCAATGTTCGGTGCTTAACTGTTTTGCGACAAAACGTGTCATGATCGGTTCAGATGTTACATGTAGTGCGCCATAGATGGCTTCGAGTAGTGTTCCGACTACGTATGCAATTTTAGGTGAGATGTGTTTGTCCACAGGACTTAAGCCGGCACATTTAATCAGTTGATTTATTAATTCCTTAGCAGCCATGGCATCGTCATTGGAAATAAAGTAGGCTTTGCCGTTACAGGCTGCATCAGGAGTTAATTTATCAGCAGCCAAAAGGTGCGCTTCAACTGCGTTGTCGATATAAGTTGAATCAATTTTATTTTGCCCATCACCGACAAACTTTAGGCGTCCAGCTTTAACACGGTCAATAATTCTTGGAAGCAAATGTTGATCACCAGGTCCCCAAATTAAATGGGGCCGCAGAGCGGTACAGGAAAAGTTTTTATCAATGGCGTTGAGAGCCCATTGCTCTGCGATTGCTTTGGTCTTTGAATAATGTGCAAGGTGATAAAGTGGGTAGGGTGCGCTTTCATTAATGCCTGATTCATCGTGTCCATCAAAGACAACGCTTGGTGAGCTAGTGTAGATTAATTTTGGAATACCAAGACGTTTACAGGCTGCGACAACGTTTTGTGTACCGACAACATTGGGTTGATAATAGGATTGATAATTGCCGCCGACACCGGCTTTAGCCGCAACGTGAAAAACCACGTCTGTGCCTTCAGCTGCATTAAGAACAGTATCTAAATTCGTAATAGAACCTTGGAAGTTCTTACAGCCAATTGACTCAAGCTCAGGATAATCACCGCGTTGTAGGCAGTTGACTTGCCAAGCCTTTTCGCGCAGTGCTTTGGCAATAGCACCGCCGAGAAAGCCACCAGCTCCGGTGATCAACGCTTTCATGCTTGCAGTGCCTTTTGTTTATTGGCCCAGATGCTGAGTGCTTCGCGATTTATTTTGGCGTTGTGTCGGATGTCTACTGGGAAACTTGGATAGATAAAAAACTTTTTGATGCCGACGCAGTGTTCATGATTATCGGCTAAGCTTTGCAGGTCTTTGACCAACTGTTGTTTATCGCTTGTCTTATTCGCTAGTTCAATGCATATGCCTGGCTCAATGCCGTTGGGGCCATGTAATTTAACCAAGGCACTGCGCTCGACATCTTTGTGTGTATTAAAAATTGATTCGCAGGGAACACTGTAGAAAGATTTGTTTTCAGTTTCTACGCGGTGTGCCTTGCGTCCACAGAACCAGAGTTTCCCATTATCATCAAAATAACCGAGGTCGCCCATGCGATGATGAACTTTGCTGCCATCAATTATTTTAGCGAGGGCAGTCGATTGTGGTCGATTAAAGTAACGTTCAGTAACAACGTCACCAATAACGCAGATTTCTCCAATAACGTTGGAGCCGAGGCACATATTGGAATTCCATTGCAGGATGGGCTCATCACTGATTGGAATAATATCAACGTGCATATTGATGGCAGGTTTGCCAACACAGACGCCTTTGCCTAGATCAGTTAATGCGCGGTGCTCGCTTAAGATTTCACGACTGCCGATGCTGGCAACAGGTAAGGATTCCGTTGCACCGTAGGGTGTAAAAATGTTGATATCATCATTTAACAGTGATGAAAAATCTTCTAAGGCTTGCGGTGAGACCGGAGCGCCTGCACTAATTGCACGTTTAAGCGAAGGCAGTTTGCTTTGGTGTTTTTTGCCATGTCCAGCGACGCGCTTAATCAACGCTGGCGAACCAAACATGTTGGTCACCGAAAATTCATTAATGGGCTGAATAACATGTAGGGGATTAACCGATCCTGGTTTGGTAAAATCCATGTCAGGGACGACGGATGACATACCAAGTGCTGGAGCAAACAGTGCAAATAATGGAAAGGTGCAGAGGTCAACTTCGCCAACTTGTATATCGTATAATGCTAGGAGTGCTTTAACCTGAGCTAAGAAGTGGGCATGCTTGTAAACGACACCCTTGGGGACACCAGTGCTTCCACTGGTGAATAAAATTGCTGCTAAATCATCTGAAGAATCAAGGCTTGGAATGTCTTGATCACTTTTCTGGCCAAGTGCTTCCAGTTGATGTTGAGTAGGGATGCCCCAAACAGCGTTTTGTTTTTTTGGTGTTACCCAAATATTAAAAATACATTTAGGCCAGGAGAAAAGCCGTTTAGCAACCTGAGCTTTGGCAATACCTATAAATGCCTCTGGCTCGGATTCCTCTAAACATGTTTTAATGTTCTTAATGCCCATTCCTGGATCGATGCAGATCATGACTGCGCCGATTTTAAATAAGGCAAAGGTAAAGGCAAAAAACTCGATACTTGGTTTAACCATTAAGACACAGCGCATGCCCGGTTTGATGCCATGGGCGAGTAGGCCGCGTGCATAGACATCACTGAGTTGATCGAGTTCGAGGTAATTTAATTTATTATAAGACGATTTGCCATTTTTGTCCGTGCGAATTGGAACGGCAACGGCTAAAAGATCTGGATTTTGCTGCGCGCGATAGGGGAGATAATCCGCAATATTAATCGGCGCAAAGTTGCTCATGCACTGCTGCCTGAACTGACTGGAGCAGATAAAAATTCACCAACAATATTATTAATCGCATCGGTTTCTTCTTCAAGAATATAGTGACCAGATTCTTCAAAACGATGAACGGCAGCATCTGGAAATAATTTCTCCCAGTGCTCTAAGAAC
>JANQLF010000295.1 GCA_028280785.1 Planctomycetota bacterium | reverse complement strand
GATCTGTATCGAGACTGCCGATGGCACGCGCCATAACTGGCACAGGGCGATCACCGCTATCGCGGGCCAGAAATTCTGTGCGCCACGCTTCGGTTTCATTAGTATAAGATTTGGAGTCGGTGTAGCCGCTTAAAATAGCTTCGAAAGCATGATTTTCTGCAGTGCTGACACCGTAAAAAGCAAGATTTTTAAAAGCAGCGCGTTGAGCGGCAATTTTCTTGCCAGAAACACCGCTTAAAAATGCTGAGGCGAGAGCGATGATGACGGTGACAAAGCCGATGCTCATAACTAACACAGATGCATGACGATTGTTGTGATAAGTCATCAGTAGGCCAACTTCACGGTTGTTTGGTATAAGATAAAGGCTACGCGCTCACGCGAAAAATAATAAGACATAGCGAGACGTTTTTCTTCGGGAGTAGCAGCGCCAGTGTTACTGCTGCCACTGCGATCGCGGGTGGCAGTTAGCCATGTTTCGGAGGTGTCTTTATCACGATCTAAATCAGCGTGATCTGCGGCACTTTCATTGGCAAGTAAATCATGCAGCGCATCAATGGCATACTCATCTGAGTCACCATCACGATCAATATCATCGTAATCGGCATCAATGTAGGTGCCCATGTGTATGAGCGCATTAAAGCGAATGTATTGAGGGAGTCCGTTTGCGTTGCGTCCATGCACATCATTACCGTCAAGACAAATGCCTGGTACATTGCCGTTGTCGCTGCCTGATGTAGAATTATCGCTGTTACTAATGAGTGATCCATCTGCTTTGATGAGCTCAATAGTGGGGTACTCAAAACCGTGATCGATTAAATGTAATTGACTTGGATAATCATTGTAATGACTGTGCCCAACAGGCAGACCAATTAAATTAATCGCATTTTTATTAAATGATAAACCATCAGCGTTCATGCCGGCGTAGGCATCTGGAATAGGATTGCCACTTAGACCAGTTGATGACGTTTGGTCAGTGCCATTGTGTAAGGCCCAGATGCCACGTTGCATGCGCTGTCCATCGGCAGGGTATTCCGAGCGTGAATTATTGGCGTGATGAATATTAATTTCAGGACGTAGTGGATAATCAATGCGTGGGGTGCCATTGGTAAAGGTATTGATGACACCGAGGTCGTAGAGTTGAAATGCATCGGCAACAACAGGTTCGAAATGTTTGTATTCACGAGCTGGCGTGGCCCAACGTCCCCATTCTTCAGGGTATGAATAAAAACCCATGCCGCCGGGATTATTGCTGACTACTGGATTACTGCGTCCATTATTGCGATCTTGATGATGGGCACGGTGTGTTTGCGCGCGCCACAGGCGACCTTGGTTATCCCATTCCCAACGTATCCATGAAATATCATAATTTGAATAAATTGGGCTTGAATTATCAAGATCATTAGATCCGGCTGTATAAACGCGGGTCATGCTGCGCATGAAGGTGAGGTGCTCGTTGTCACCAGCGGTGAAACTAGGACTGCCTTTAGTGTATATATTAAAAGCACAGCTGCTCAGGGACTGCGAAAAGTCATCGCGTAATAATCGATTGACTGAATTGGCCTTTTGATAGAGATCTATGGTGCCCAGAATTTTATCGGTGTTATTGGTTAAGCTGCTATAGAGTGAGGTAACCATGCCCATAATGACCATAAAAATAGTGGTTGCGACTAATAGTTCGGGAAGCGTAAAAGCTTTATGATGAGAAGTGTGGAAAGGTCTCATTTGTCGATGACCTTTCCAGTTATTTGTGCAACGAGGTTACCGTCTTGATCAGTGCCACCGTGATAAACACGTACGGTGATGGTTCGTGATTTAACACCGTTGCCAAAATCGATAGTTTTGGATGTATCAATTTCACGAACGATAAAAAAAGTATTTAACCAGCCTTTAACGATTTCATCATCATTGTCTGGGTTGGCAGGACTGACATTTGGGTCAGCGTCTAAAACGCGCGCATTTTCTAAAACAGTAAAGCCGGTGTCGTAACCAATGTTGGCTATTTTTGAATTGGTTGCCCAGGTTGTGCCTAGTAAAATAACCGAAAAGGCAGCAGTCATCCCTGCAATCAGCACGGTGAGTGAGAGTATAACTTCGATGAGAGTGAAGGCGTTACGTTGTTGCATTACGGATACGCCTGTTGTGAAGTGATATCAATTTTACAATCGGGATGGTCCGGATATTTAATTTTAATTAAACCAGAAGTGCTGTTAATAAACAGACGCGCAAATGGGTAAATTGAATCAATGGCATCTTCTTGTGAGACGAGGTGATAGCCAATATCGCGCTCGTCCCGTTCAATAGCTGTTAAATTACCACCGCTGCGATTAAATTGGTAAATGTCACTTTCAGGGTCGATGTCTTTAGCCAAGGTAATGTGATAACCACCGGTTAAATGTACAAAGCTAGTCATTTGTGCCTTAGCTCGTCCGCCCCAAGAATCGTATCCTGGCTCTGGTGGCCATTGTTTGCGAATTGCGCCAAACCAACCGTGATTGTGTTTATTTTCTAAATTGCGGCCGCGAGTAATAAAAGCTGATTTAAATGCGGAGCCATCTTGGTTAAAGACAATCATGAAATCAGCAAACATGCCATTGATGACTGGTCGTGGCTTATTGGCTAAAACACTTGTGTCAGCAGGAAAAGCGGTTGCGCCACCATAACGATGGGCGTTTTCGCTAATAAATCCATTTACTTCAGATGGATTCATATTGGTATCAAGATTGGCATCATAGAAATCTTCAGCTTCATCTTCTGAATAATCAAAGCCTGACATTTCTTGAACCGAGCCACTGTAAACAAATTCCAAATCAATATCAGGATCGTAGCCGCCCCAGGAGAAGTAACGATTGCGGGTTGTATCGTAATGTCCAAACCACGGTCGGGGAAAGGGATGATTGGCCGGATAGCTAGCGTTCACTTGTTTTGCACGGCAGAAGGAGCCCGGATCTTCGTCAGAAAGGGCTAAAAAACGAACGCCTGGTTCGAGATATTTTCGTTCGCCAATGAATGATGCATCCATGGCTTCTAGAAAATCAACAAGGTACTTATGTGTTTCGCTGTGATTGGTGTTGGTGTGATTGCCTTTGGTCCACGGATAGGTTGGTGGTTGTGTCGCATCGGTTTTAGAAGAATTACTTACTGTTCTGTCTGGACCAATGATTTGATACCAATGTTTGTTATGGTTATTATTAAAAACTTTCCCATCTCCGGCATTTTCGATATTGAAGACAACACCATAGCGATTGCCCGTTGACATTGCCATGGCTCTGGCTTGGAGCATGGTGTTTTCTAGTTCACGAATACTTTTCTCTAATTTATCCTGCGTTGTGAGTTCAGCGCTGAAAATAATCAGCCCTGTCAGCAGCGCGATGATGCTCATGACAATTAGCATTTCTAATAAAGTAAATGCAAATCTCATTAGTAAGGGGTCTCTTTTTCTGCAATGCGGTATGGAGTAATGCTATGATTATCGTCGTTTACCGTATTGCCACGAATAGCATGAAACTGTGCGTCTAGGCCAGCGCTCCATAATTCGAATTTGCCTTCAAATCCCGGAAAGCCATGAGTGCGAATATCGGTAGCCGCAGCTTCGTCTTCATCAATGCTGCCATCATTATTGGTATCATCGATCGTTTCTCGTTCTATGCGCTTGCAAATTACTGGAAGATTTTCGTCACTTAATCCCCCAGGACGTGAGCCTTTCGTTGGTTTTGCTTCAAATACCACGTAAATGAGATTTTCGCCTGGCCCATCATTGGCGCTAAATGCGTCTGTTATGGCATCGCCATTGATAAATTCTTTTCCAAGTTCGTTGGTCGTAATGTATTCTCCACGTAAATGTTTGCGCAACTCAAAATTGTAAGCGCGGTCAGCAATATGTTCTTTTATTTCAACGCGGACTTTGTCTTGTCGGCTCGCTGGCCAATCCGGATCAGTGCCGCGAAATTCATCTGCTGTATAGGTGTGGCTGGTATCGATAGGGTCGGCGTAAGAGCTTGATGCTTGCGAAGCAGTCTTCGCAGCGCTTGCAGCGGCTTTGGCATCTGACAATTCGCTGCCCTGCATTTTATGACATAAATACCAGGCTAATTTATTTGACCACTGATCTTGGGGTCCATTGGCGGTGGTATAATCAGAGATAGGGAAATGTTCGAAATCATTTTGATATTGCTGAAGTGCGGTTTCGACTTTCTTCATGACTTCTGAAGAATTTGTTTTCAGGACATGCTCATTCGCTCCGCCGAATAAGCCCAGCAGCAGCGATGCTAGAAATGCGATGATGGCAATGACCACCAGTAGCTCGACTAAGGTAAAACCGCGAAGGATTGTCTGGCGGATTAGGCTCATTACTTCATCGCTCCATGTAAAGCTAGACTATCGTTTAGCTTAGGGGAGAGGCCCAGTATATCCACCGCTATGTGTTTCGCTTTCCGCATTGCTACTCACCATCTCCTGGTCACAAGGATCATATACAAACGTTTGTATTACATAAGTGACTTGTGGTAAAAACTTAACCAGACAGTTTTACTAATTAAATCCATAGGACATGGAGATCGAGTAAATGTTTGATTTATTCCCCAGCTTGAAGGCTCGATACGGTGCTTGGGTATAGTTCCCAAGTATATGCTAATAAAAAGCTTATAAAAACATATTCAGAGTGCTCGGTAAAGTGGTTAATTATTAACCAAATTCACCGAATGCGCCAGGATATGCTATTGTGGCTCGGGCTACTTTATACCACTAACACTACTTTATATACTTCATCAATGAGGAGTCGCACATGCGTCTAATATATGCAATTAGTTTGATCATTGTTTCCTGCTGTCTGTGTTTGGAAGCTGTGGAATCTCGACGTTATCATGCGAAAACTCATGCGGGTATGCGTTCGGCAGTGTTAGTGAGCCCCACGACTTTGCACATTTATTTTGGGCCAGGTTTGCGTCCTGATAATTTTAAAGATGAAGGTCATCTTGCTTTTCAAATTGCCAGTGAAAAAGATACAGCATTTCATAAAAATGTGCATGCTAAAACTGTCAAAGTTCTCAGTAGTGGTGAGGATGCAACATATCCAGCGGGATATAATGGGCCAAAATTTAAAAATTATGTCATTGAAGCTGAATTAGATTCTAAGCATGCATTAAAACCAAATACACAATATTGGGCTATTGTTGCCAATACCTGGCTCCTCGCCAAGAATAAGGCAGCTGCTTACATTACGAAAGAGAAAGCCGATAAGGATTATACAGCACAGTACGGAATCCGCGAGGTGACTCCTTTGGCCGCCAATATGATTCGTGTTCAGTGCGGTGCAGGAATCGACCTTAAAAACCTTAAAGATCCATCGGCAATTACTATTAGTGATGCCAGTGGTGTACAAATGAAACCACTTGCTGTCTATCGCAAAAGTAATTTAGACTTCTATATTCCAGCTGGTTGGCCATGGCAGATCCGTCAACGGCATGAATTATTTCTCAAGTTACCAATTACTATGGTTAATGGACAAAGCTATGTGGTAAACATTAATGCCAATAGTGAAAAGCCTAGTACCTGCGGTCGTAGCCAGGCTGAATTAATGTTCGATGATAAAACCGCTATCAATTATGCGATCAAAAATAATCACTACGGATATTTGCCTGATGCTGAAAGGAAATATGCCTATGTCGGCGCATGGATGGGTGATGGTAACGCTTATGACTTTGCTTCTTATATGAAATCTTTTTCAGTACGTGATGCCAAGACTCACAAGGAGGTCATGCAGGGTAAGCCGACCTTGCGTAATAAGGCGGTTTATCAATTAAATAACGGCAAATTGTCACCAGATCCAAAAAGTGTTAAAGGCAAGGAAACGGTTTACAAACAAGATTTAAGTTATGAAGATGTCTACCAATTAGACTTATCAGCACTTTCAACGCCGGGTACCTATTATATTGCGATTGAAGGGTTGGGCCGTGGTTTTGAATTTAAAATTGCCAAAGATGTTTATGCACAGCCGTTTGAGATTCTGATGAATGGTATTTATCATCAACGTAGCGGTTGCGTCCTACAAGCACCGCATGCAGATGTGTTTCGTCCTGCCAGTCATCGCAACATGACGCAAAAAACTAATTTAATTCGGGGTAAAGGTGGTGCGGGTAATCCAGCTCTACCGAAGCATGTCATTGATGGCAAGAAGTTAGATATTTATGGTGGTCACTATGATGCTGGTGACTGGGAGCCACGTTCGCACATTGATGTTGCTGAACAAATGTTTGTGCTTTATGAAATAAACTCAAAGGCATTCACTGATGGTCAGTTAAATATACCAGAAAATAAAAATGGTATACCGGATATTCTCGATGAGGGCTTTTGGGCCTTTGATTTATGGAATCGACTACAGGACCAAGAGGATGGTGGTGTGCATAACGGTACTGAGTCTATCAGAGACCCATTGCCAAATGACCGCGCACACACTGACACCTTGGCTAATTATACTTTTGCAAAACAGTCGGTCAGCTCTTATCGCTTTGCAGCCGTGTCAGCACAGGCTTCGATCATTTGGCGTTCTTTAGGTAAGACCAAAGATGCTGATCGTTTTCTGAAAAATGCCTTACGTGCATTTGCGTGGGCTGAAAAGAATCCTGGGGGGAATGACCGAGATGTCATCGCTTACGCGTCAGCAGTTTTGTTACGTGCTACCGGTGATGACAAATATAAAGAACTATTTAAGAAAAACTGTATTTTAAGTTCTAATCCTAATGCTGCGCCCAATGTTTATGGCAAGCACGACCAGATCTATGCTTTTTTCCATTATGCCAAGGCAGACAAAGTCGATTCAGACTTAAAAGCGAAAGTGATTAAATCTTTTGAGAATGACTTTAATTACGAGGCTAAATGGGCAGATACGGCATCGTATCGTTATCTGCGCAGCCCCTATGCGCCGAATACGTGGGGAACCGGTGGCCTGCCAAAATGGTTGATTAAGCCAGGCATGTGCATGCATTTGACTGAAGACAAAAATGTACGGGCAAAATGTAAGCAATGGATTCAATTGACGAGTGATTTCAGTTTAGGCTGTCATCCAATGGGTATTGTGTTTTCTGTTGGCCTTGGTCAGCGCTATGTGACCACAGCATGGCACCATTTACAAAAAATGTCTCCAGTGGATATGATCCCAGGATTGCAAACTGAAGGGGCTGGTGGTCGTCATACAGCTGGTCCAAAGAAGGTTAGTGGCGGTATGGGTTCATGGCCGGGATTATCGATGTACCCATATGGTGCTTGGCCAGACTTGTATAAATACAGTGAAAATGCAAGCCCAGGTATGAACGAAGGTGTGGTTGCAACCCAGGCTAAGTCCGCATTTGCTTACGGTCTACTTTTAGCGGCGGAATAATCATGCGAATAATTACAGTCATACTCCTGTGCGGTATCTTTGTGATGCCGTTACAGGCAGCAGCTAAAATGCTGCAATTGCCCAAGCGCCCAGATTCGATTGTGAAGTTATTGCCAAACGAATTTCTTTTTGGCACTTCGTGGTTTGGCAAGCACCGTGATTGGCCAGTCGAACGCTACGAACAAGACGGCATTCGTTGGGGCTTTATCTACACCTATGTATTTCCAAATACCAAGAAGCGTGAAGGTACGCAGCAGATTTACGTTGATTGGGTCTGTGATAAAGCGAAGCGCACGAAGTCTTTTCCAATATTTTCAATGTATGGCTTATTAAATTTTGGCCGCGATGAAGGCTATAAAGGCAGTGAAGTAGAGACAATCCCACGTGTGTGTAAAAATAAAGACCTGATGCGTCAGTATTTTTTAGAAAATAAACGCGTTATGCAACTCATACAAAGCAAGGGTGTCTATGCTATTTTTCACTCAGAGCCTGATAGTTGGGCCTTTTTAGAGTGGCATGCCACCAATGATACCCATGACGCCAATCAATGTGAAGTGATGGTTAAATCTACTGGGATACCTGAGCTGGCTGAATTTCCTGATACGGCAGCAGGTATGGGGCAAGCACTGATTAAATTACGTGATCTTTATGCGCCGAACCTGTATATGGGTTTTCACTGCAAAGATTGTCGTGTTGGAAATAGTCCTGAATTAACGGTGAAATTCATGAAATCGCTCGGTAAATGGGATATATTGCTCGGTGATGGTATTGGTCATGTTTATGATAGTCGTAATGGAGCATGGTGGGACACATTTAGCCAGGCTCGCTTTGATAAATATAAAATTTGGTTTAGTACAGTCAGTAAGGGTATGAATTTACCCTACATTCACTGGCAAAGTGTGGTGGGCAAATCGGATTTTACCATCTTGGAAGATTATCCAAATAAGCAGCGAGTGAATGAATATATAAAAATGGGTTCAATCGGTGTGTGTTTTGATATTCGCGATCCTGACCACAGTAAGCATCCATCAGATGGTAATCATGGTTATTCGAATAGTCCACCAGCTGATCATCCTGCTTACAATACAGTAGGAGCACTAATTGAGCGATTAAAGAAGTATTATAAGGATCCAATGAGTTTGGATGGCCGTTTCAAGAGCAATGATGTGGAAAAGGAAAAACGTGCCTTAGCCAAGAAAGAGAAAGAGGCTGCGCGCGAAAAAGCGAAGCAGGAAAAATTGGCTAAAAAAGAGAGTGCGAAGGCTAAATTAAAAGAATCGTGGAAATCTCATATTGACCGCTTGAAAGTGGAGTGCGATAGGCAACTAAAGAGTGGCAGAGAAATTTACTTTGTTTACTCAATGCTCAAAAAAGAAGTGACGCTCAAAGGAATTACTAAAAAAGGTTATGATTTAAGCGCTGGAGGCGGTGTAAATATGTCTATTAATATCTGGAAGCGTTTCACGGAAGCTGATGCAGCGGCTTTATCTGCTGCTATGCGCAAAGCTGGTGGTGAAGAAGGACACGCTTTGGCCGCATACTTTGCCTTAGTCAACGGTAATAGAGGCAAGGCAATTGAATATTTGCAACGAGCTGGCAGCAAAGGGCAGCCAGTGCGCGCATTAATGAAGTAATATATTAAAAACAATAAGGAATTATAAAATGATGAGTCTTCGGATTTTAATTTTAATTATCGTGAGCTTTGCTACAGTGGGCCTGATGGCAACAGAAATTGTGCATGTCGGTTTAGTCGATGAAACCTTATTGCATGTTGAAATAGTGGATGGCGATCCCAAGCAGGGGATCGATGGCAAATTCGGTACAGTAGAAAATGTTGGCTTTAATGCTAGCAGTGCTATGGCGGCGAGTTCGTACACTTTATTGTCAAAAGATCACGCAGATTATTCAGCCGCGCAGCATCCAAAAACTGTCTATCGAAAAAGTGTTGGCAAAGAATTTGTGCAAACAGGTGGCTGGGCGTGGCAATGGAGCTTGTCACATAACATTTATTTGCGTTTACCAAAGAAACTAAAGGCAGGTGCGTCATATAGCCTGTCTACAGGTAGCGCGTTTGGCAAAGCTTTAACCATAACTTTTACCATGGATGATAAATCATTGCGCAGTATGGGTATTCATCTTAGTGAAATCGGTTTTATACCGAGAAGCCCAAAGCGTGGTTTTCTGTCTCATTGGGCAGGTACAGGTGGTGGAATTAATTACAGTGCACTGAGTGGCAAGGATTTTATCGTCTACACGAGTAAAGGGAAAGAGGCGGCGCGGGGTAAAATAGCGCTGCGGAGAAAAGCTAAGGATAAAGGTGATGACGCATACGGCAGTAATTTTCAAAGTGCCGATGTTTATGAAATGGACTTCTCTTCACTGGAAAAAGAGGGAGATTATGTGTTGTGTGTGCCAAGTATTGGCTGTAGTGAAGAATTTGTCATTAATAAAAGCAGCTATGCACGTGCTTATAAAATAGCATTGAAGGGTTTGTATTATCAACGTTGTGGTTGCGAGCAGCCTGCTAAATATGCTGGCGAAACCTGGAAGCGAGCTCGTTGTCATCATCCGAAAGATGGCAAAGAAGTTATTGTATCGAATTTTCCATTGAGCGATGCCGATATGGGTTTCGGTAAATTAAGCGCCTTTAAAGAATTGCCCAAGCAAGCGACTAAGGAAAAGTTGCCTGATTACTGGGGTGGTTGGCATGATGCAGGCGACTATGATCGCCGTATTCAGCATGTTCGAAATGCAGCACAGTTATTGGATGTCTATGCAATTTTTCCCAAGCATTTCAAAGATGGCGATGTGAACATTCCTGAATCGGGTAATGGTGTTCCAGATATTATCGATGAGGCGCTATGGTGTATCGACTTTTTTATTCGAGGCATGACTGATGAAGGCGGTGTTCGTGGTGGGATTGAAAGTGAAGACCATCCGGGGTTTCAAGATAGTTCATGGAATGATAAGCTGCATTTATACGCCTATAAAGAAGACGCATTATCTAGCTATACCCTCGCTTGGGGTGCTGCAAAAGCAGCGCGTATGTTAATTCTTGCGGGTAAGAAGAAGCAATCGAAAAAATATAAAGATGCGGCTGAGAAAGCATACGCATGGGCTAAAAAGCAGGATCAGACGAAATTGCGCGATTATCAAAATAAAGCAGCCGCTGAATTATATGCGTTAACTGGTGATGATGTCTATCAACAAGACTTTAAGAAAACCTGTGTGTTTATTAAAGATCCAAATGCACCGACAACGGTACATAATAAACATGATCAGCGTGCGGGAGCTTTGACTTATGCGCTTACGCAGTCGGTTAAAGGAATTGATACGCAATTACAAGGCGTGCTACGCAAAGCAGTATTACGTGCTGGTGATGGTGGCATTCACGAAGCTAATAAGCGTACCTTTTACTACGCAGGCAACCTCTATCGTCCACTTAATTGGGGACTCGGCGCTAGTCCAGATGTCATGCATTTAATTGATGCTTATGCACTCAGTAAGGATAAGAAATACGCAGATGCAGTGATGAGTTCAGCATCGTTTACGCTCGGTGGTAATCCATGTAATTTAGTGTTTATGTCAGGTTTGGGCAAACGCCGCGTTACGCAAATGTTGGCTTTAGATTCTTGGCGACAAATAGAGGGTACTGACGTTCATGATTGCGTACCCGGTTTGGTCCCAAGTGGCCCGATTAAATTTAAGAGTCACTCAAAGGGACTACATGGATTTACGCAGAAATCATTCTTCCCTGATATTAAAAACTGGCCACCACTCGAGTCGTATGCAGGTAATCGATTTGATCCCGGTCAAAATGAGCATACCCCAAATTCCATGGGACCAGCAATTCAGGCCTACGCCTTTATCGATGCATTTGGTTCTTTAT
>JANQLF010000290.1 GCA_028280785.1 Planctomycetota bacterium | reverse complement strand
ACCAGTACACGAAAATGTCGCGCGCGATTTAGAGGGCGCTATTCCAAGCCAACTTGGCAGCGACTGGTCGCTATGGGTTTTAATTGCCCTATGTACATTATGTATGTTTGAGTGTTTATTTGCTGGACATGCGGGGCGCACCTATGGCCAGTAGCACACAACAGGAAGTTCAATTTATTTTAGAAAATGCACCTGAGGATTGGCATTATTTAATTTGGATTCTCGCCGCCTTTGGTCTGTCTTACTTAGCCATGCGTCGCTATGGGCCACCACCGCCGGGATTTTGGGGCATCCTTACCCGCGTTTGTCGTACCGCTGCTATTATCATTGTTTTACTAATGTTGGCTGGTCCGGCTTGGCAAACGACCGAACATCACATTCAACCTGGTCAGGTGACCGTAGCCGTTGATTTATCTGCATCGATGCAGCGCAGCGATACGCCAAGCAAAGAAACGCGTGCGAGTTACGCAAGTACCATGTTGCAAGCACTCGAAAAACGTGAAGACACGCCAAATAATACCTATAATTGGAAAAGTATCTGTGCCAATGGCATTGCGATTAATTTAGAAGATTTACGTACAAATAATTTGCAGGCTAGTGGTGCTCACAGCAAAATTGCCCATGAATTATTACAAATAGCCAGCAACAGCCAGCAAGATGTTTTAGTTTTAGTCAGCGACGGTCGCAGCACTGACAAACAACAACTGGAGAGTATTGCCGCACAATTACGTGATCGCGAAATAGCAGTACTCATTCTTGCAACCGGTAGTGACCAAGTCAGTGCTGAATTGGATATCATTGAAGTGCTCGGTAATCGGGAAATAGCTCGTGGTGAACGCCAACCATTTACCTTAAATCTAAGCACCCGTGGTTTAATTGGTGAGGAATTAAATATTCAAGTGAGCAACGGCAGCGGTGAATTACTTAATAAAAAATCCATTGTGGTTAAAGGTAAAAAAGAACAGTCGGCAC
The DNA here is from genome assembly GCA_028280785.1 of Planctomycetota bacterium. GTDB lineage: Bacteria > Planctomycetota > UBA11346 > UBA11346 > UBA11346 > JANQLF01. The sequence goes on along the minus strand of JANQLF010000290.1, from coordinate 3,345 downwards.
AATTATTAAGTAGTGAGACCACCATCGATGTTATTTTACACAAAGAAGGTGATGAAACGCTGCATTTTCAAATCGAAGGGCCAAACGGATTGCGTGCCGCTATTTCCATGCAAGTGCATATCAGCGAACGCAAATTACGCGTGCTCATGCTCACGCATCATCCACGCTATGAGATGCGCTACTTGCGTAACGCCTTAGACCGTGACCACACCGTCGAAGTTCATAGTTATTTAGCTGACGGTCGTTGGCGTCGTTGGGGCGGTGATCGTTTTGGACCGGAAACGTTGCCGCTACGTGCCAATGAATTAAAAGAATACGACGCTTTAATTATTGGTGATGTTTCAGGGAACGTCCTTGGCATCCCTGCTCAAGAAAATATCGTTCGCGCTGTTCGTCAGTCAGGCCTCGGCTTGGTCTGGATACCAGGTGAACGTGGTGCAATTGCCGATTTCCGCAGTGCTCCGCTTGGCAAATTAATTCCAGCGAAAATACCTGATCGTGACAGTGTTCAACGTGCCTATTTAAAAGGTGTCATTCACCAAGCCAATGTCACCGAGCTGGGCAAGCAATTTTTAAATGCCGGTGCGGTCGAATGGATTGATCTGCCACATTTAATTGGGTCCTGCCCACTTGGTGATGAACCAGTAAAAGGCTCTCAAATATTAATGACTGGCACTGATGATGTTCCGTTAATTGTTAGTCGTCAATATTCATCTGGTCGCGTAACGATAATTGGCATCGATGACACGTGGCGTTGGCGTAAAGATGTTGGAGATTTTTATCTCCATCGCTTTCATAGTTCCTTATTACGCTACAGTTCGAGTGGACGACAATTACACCGCAAACCCTGGCAAATTAATTCAACGCCCTCACGTGCTCGCCTCGGCGAGGCGGTACAAGTACAAGTAAGTCCTACCGGACCAGTCAGCGATGCGAATATTTTACCTGATAGTATTACCGTACGCATGTTCCGCGACGATGAAGAAAAAATAATTCGCTTACATCGTGCGCCGAATAATTCGAGCTATGGTATCAGTACATCCTTTTTCCAAGCTGGTGCTTGGCAGTTAGAAATTGCCGATGGCCTCAACAGCGACGAAGTACGCACCGCCGAATTAACTATTTTAAATTCAACAGCTGAAAATTCTGACCCACGATTAGACCGCGCAGCGCTGGACGCCTTAGCAGCATCAACGGGCGGCAGTGTCTTTACTGATCCAGTCACCTTAGCTGAAGCCATTCCCGATCGCCAACGTCGCCGCTCTGAACGCCGCGTTGAAGCTGCCTGGGATTCCTGGTGGTTCTTTGCTATCGCAGCCATTTTATTCTGCATCGAATGGGCAGTACGGCGCCACTTCCGCTTACCATAATCAATTTTATTAGTTTTTGGTTCTAAGTTACTGTATTCGCCCGTAAATAGTTTCGGTTGAAATATTATTTTATTCAAGCGTTCTAAGTTTGAACCACAGATGAACACAGATTTTCACGGATAATAAATGCTTACTTGGCCTGTTCAGGCGACGACAGAGAGAACGGTATGGCATATTTTGCCATAATGTTTCGAAGAAACGTAGTTCGCGACAGAGGAGCGGGGAGCCCGAGGGCATTAGCCCTCGAAATAAATGTCCATCTGTGTCCATCTGTGGTTCCTTTTAATCAACCATCAGATTCAAAAAGCCTACGACATTTGACAGTAAGCTAACGATTAGCGTTAACCAAGAACCAAAAACTAATAGCCAATTCTAATCACTAGTAATTATTGGCGATTCTGTCCAATTATCGCCTTTAAGCACACTGCCCGATTCCAACTGCAGTGTACCAACAGTCACGCGTTTGATGCCCCATGTGAAATCAGCTGATTTTAATTTACACATTTTGCCATTGTTCAAGAATTCCAAACCTTGTGCCGTTCCTTTTAATGGTTTGCCGTCAACTTCACCGTGTAAATGCACAAGTCTATCGATAATAAATTCTTCAACCTTACCTTGATCTAAAAATGCCTCATCAGTTGAAATATAAATATGGCCTTTTGCGAGGGGCATGCGCATTTTAGGTTCGTGTAAGATTAATTCATCGAAGCTTTTACCGACTACATCAAGAGATGCTGCCTCTACCTCAGTAATCTGTCCAGTTTCTAAATCCCAAACATTAATCAAAATTGGTCCCTCAGCACCCGGTTTACTTAATTCTTTTTCTTCTTCACCGCAGGCAAACAAACATACACACACAAGTGCCAATAGTATTTTATTCATCCGTGCGCCGTTCCTGTATTACTACTGAATTCCAAACGACCCTGTAATTGCAGAAGCCAATATAAAATTTCAGCGACGGCTCCGTGACCGCCTTGGCGCTGGGCAACAAAATCTGCCCGTCGCTTGGCCAGTGGACTGGCATCTGCGACGGCCGCCGACCAGGCCACCATGTTAAAGACGCCGATATCAGGAATGTCATCACCGATGTAGGCTAATTCATCCAATGCCACACCGGTTTCGCTGCACCAGGCTTCTAAGCGCTGACACTTATCCTCGATACCGAGCATGCAGTCATCCAATCCCAGCTCTTTTGCTCGCAGTGCCACCGCATCGGAGTGCCGGCCGCTGAGTAGGCCTATCCGCAGGCCCACTTGGCGAGCGCGTTTAATCATCGCTCCATCCTGGGCGTTGAAGACTTTCCACTCCTGGCCCGCTGCCGTATAGGGCAGTCCGCCATCGGTCAGGACCCCATCAACATCACATAAAACACAACGAATCGCACGAGCGGCTTCAAGCATAAAGACCAGCTTAAGGCGTGAAAACGCTGTTTCACCTCTCTTGACCGCAGCGGGCTTCGGTCCACACTGCGCAGCTCAACGCTAGGCCCAGACCTAGTTACAGACCCCCCTTTTAGGAGCTGTCAGTGAGCGAAATCGCTAGCAAAGTCATCGAAGTTATCGCCGAACGCCTGTCAAAAGATGCAGACGGTATCACCGAAGCCAGCAACGTGATTGCTGATCTTGGTGCCGATAGCCTCGACATTGCCGAAATCATGATGGATCTCGAAGATGCTTTTGGCGTTAAAGTTGAAGAAGACACCGAAGGCCTCAACACCATTGGTGACATTGTGAAGTACATCGAAGGAAAAGTCGCCGAGAATGGATAATCGTCGTGTTGTTATCACAGGCATGGGAGCCCTTGCCTGTAACGGTAACAATGTGAATGAATACTGGTCAGCACTCAAAGAGGGTCGTCATGGCATAGGGCCAACGACCCTCGTTCCAGTTGATGACCATACAACCAAATTCAGTGGTGAAGTTAAACTTGATAATATAGCCATCGCTGAGCAATTCGCACGCGATGATGAAGAGCG
>JANQLF010000171.1 GCA_028280785.1 Planctomycetota bacterium | reverse complement strand
CTATAACTGGACTTGATGCCACTGGGAAGTCAACGATTGGAGGAGAGGTTCATAAGTGGCTTGGAAAAAATTTTACTATTCGAGATGCACATTTTGGCAAGCCACCCTCGGCAATTTTAACAATGCCTTTAAATTTATGTATAAAAATTTCTAGAATATTCAAGTCAGACGATGGCATTAAGCAAAGCGTGAATGTAGACGGCAAGAAGTCCTTAATGTATGTATTTCGCTATTGGGCCTTGGCGTATGATAGAAGCGTATTGATGAAGCGTTGTCGTGGATATGTGGAACGTGGCGCAATTGTTATTTGTGACCGTTACAAGTCAGAAGATATCGGTGTAATGGATAGTAAGCGATTGATTCCAGAGAACCATAGAGGAGTTAAGCGTTTTTTGAGCAAATGGGAAAACAAGCTGTATGATGAAATGCCTATTCCTGATATAATTACAAATTTAAAAGTGCCAGTAGAAGTGGCGATACAGCGCAATGAGGAAAGAATAAAGGCGGGAAAAGAGACTGCGGAATTTATAAAAATCAGACACGAACAAAATAACAATTTAAATTACGTATCTAATTCTAAAATTGATATCAATACAGACGATGAATACGAAAAGACTGTTGTTCTGATAAAAGATAAGATATGGGGTTGCATTTAAATATTATTAGATTGCAGGTGCTGGCTCTGACGAAGCACTTCGGGTATATTAATAATCGGTGTACTTTCAAATATAGTGTTGGCTTGATTTTACGAGATCGTGTGTAATTTCTATATAGTCACGCAGGTGGATGGAAATGACCAAAACGGTAGCATTTGTAGCCAATTCATCTTGGGCACTTTTCAATTACAGATTGAAATTAATGTCCCTTCTCAGGTCTTTGGGTTTTAAAGTCATTGCTGTTGCTCCACTGGATGAGTATTCGCAAAGATTGATAGACGAAGGTTTTGAGCACTTTCCCATTCCAATGAAGGGTGATAGCGTAAATCCTGTTAACGAACTTGCGTCTTTTGTGGGATTGTTGACGGCTTATCGTCAGTTGAAGCCAGATTTCGCATTACAGTTTTCGATTAAGCCAAATGTTTACGGATCTTTGATTGCGCCATTTTTTGGGATTAAATGCATTAATAATATCGCAGGTCTCGGAACACTTTTTGAAAAGAGGAATTTTAAATATTTTGTAGGTAAATTTTTGTATTTAATATCCCAGCGATTTTCAAAATGGGTCTTTTTCCAAAACAATGAAGACCATCATCTATTTGTTAGTAATTATTTGGTATCCAAACATACTTGTTCTATACTGCCGGGTTCAGGAGTCGATCTAGAGCGTTTCAAGCCCTGTAATTTTGAAAAGAAAGATTCCGGCAAATTGAAATTTCTATTACTTGGACGTATGTTATGGAGTAAGGGCATTCAGGAATTTGTTGACGCAGCTGCTATTATTAAAGAGGATTTCCCCAATATAGAATTTTCTTTGCTTGGATTTATGGATTGCGAGAATCCTAGCGCTGTGCCTCAGGCCAAAATTGATGAATGGGAGCATAGCGGTTTGGTTCAATACCTGGGTGTTTCAGATGATGTTCAGTCTATAATTTCTCAATATGATTGTGTTGTATTGCCTTCGTATTATAGAGAGGGTACGCCGCGTTCATTATTGGAATCCGCGGCCATGTCTAAACCAATAATTACAACAGATAACGTGGGTTGTCGAGATGTTGTGGACGACGGGCAAAACGGATTTATTTGTGCAATTCAAAGCAGTAAAGATTTGGTTAGGGCAATGCTCGCATTCATAGAGTTATCGCCAAATCAAAGGCGTAAAATGGGAGAAATGAGTCGTTTAAAGATGGAGCGAGAATACAGTGAACAAATTATTTTCGATAAGTATTTAGATGTCATAAATCATTTCGATTAGATGAGAAATGAATGCAACCACCTCAATTAACAAATGAAATTAGACTCCCACTGTTATGTGGTCGCATTCCATGTATGTTGATTTTCATAGCTGTATTAGGTGTTTTGCAATTTATTCTTCAGGTCACCTTGTTGAACCAGGGTATTGAGTTTGTTACAGTTAACTTAACTCCGGACGATGCTTATTACTACCTGGAAACCGCCTGGAATCATAGTCGTTTAGGATTCCCCACCTTTGATGGTGATAATGCTACCAATGGATTTCATCCGTTATGGTATGTCATTTTAGTTGTGGAATCGATGTTTCTTTCTGATAAATATGATTTATTATTATGTGCGATTGTCACATGCTCATTATTTAATGCTCTATCTTATATTTTTATATATAAAATTTCAAATTTGATCAAATCGGATATATTCCCGTTGTTATTTGCATTAGTTTGGTTCTGCGTGAATGTCTCGGATTGGACTAACTTAAGTTTGTTAGAGAATTCTTTACACGCCTTGGTCTCTATATGGATTATATATGAATTGATTTCGTTGTTCATACGATTGCAGGAAGGTCTGCCTTTGAATGCATTGCGTATTACGGCAGCGCTAATACTTAACGTCTATTCACGCATAGATGCCGGATTTGTATCGGCAGTGATATACATTGCATTAATAGTAATAGTATTGAAACATTATGGGGGAATCAAGAAGGTTCCTCGCGAGATTACTACTGTTTTTTATATATCCTCAATTCTAGCCATCCTGTCAGCTCTATTTTTATTCATTACTTATTATTTCTGGGGAGGAACGTTTTTATCAGTTTCAGGGATAGTGAAGAACTCGGGCATATTTCCTAATAAATATCCTGGATTAGAGAAGCCGATGGCTATTTTAAAATATTCACTTCCGAAAGATGGCTTGTTTTTCTTGGCGCCAATTTCTTTTATAATGATGATTTATATTTTAATAAGACATAGGGGGGAGTGGGGTATCTTACTAAATGTGTATAATTTACTTTTGTTAAGTTCGGTATTTTATTTTATATTCTTGTGGTTATCTCCGGCAACTAATTTTCATTATTGGTATTTTTCTAGCGTGAAAACATTTTGGTTTTTTTCAATATCATTTTCTATATATTATTTTTTAGATTTCTTACGAAATAAGAGGCCGATCCAAATTTCTGTAATTTTTTTGATCTTTGTCGTTTCCCTTGTTGGATCCGTCAATGTCTACATTAAAAAGGTGAATAAAGAGATTGATGAAACAAGTTTATATTCTGTGAGATACCATGTTGCTAAGTGGATCAATGAGAACTTACCGGATGCGCGAATAGCATCGTGGAACGCAGGTCAGTTAGGCTATTTCACAGATAATGTAGTTGTGAATTTAGATGGCCTTATAAATAGCAAGGGATATTATAATAATGTCTTAAGAGGCAATCAAACTCTGTCAAAATATTTAAGAATGAGCGATGTCCAGTTTGTGGTTGACTATATGGATAGAACTCATGACAAATTTACTAATGCTTTGAAGGTCAAGTATGAAAGTGATCCTTTTGGATCGAGGGAAAGAACAATAAAAATATGGATTGTCGATTCAAATATTGATGAAACTACTGGAATATATCCCAAATTAGACAGATAGCCATTTAATTTTATTGATGTAATATATATCCGGATGCGGATTTTGAATTTTGAGTATTTAATTAATCCCATGAAAGGGGAGTTTTAAATTTTATTGAAATGTTAGTATTATAATCGGTCAATTAATTGACCATTCATCCATCATAAAAACGGTGAAATAAATTATTTTGTTGTGGTTTATATTAGATAAGTTGGATGGATTTCGATCACTTGATTCTATTAAGTGGCTGTGACGGCAATGCCTGTGGTAATGTGTTGCTCGCCGAAGATCTTGGGAATTATAAATATTAGAAGAGATTGAAATACACGTCGATCCTTTGGCTGACCCATGACAAATTTAGTCTATAATCATAAAGTCAAAATATATCTTTACTTATAGAGATTCATCATTCTTATAAGTCAATGGGTCTAAAGGACTTCACTTGCATTAGTGCTTTGTTGGACAAGACTTCCATCGGCTATGACAAACTCAACCATAATATGTGTGGATTTAGACGGTACGTTGACAAAAAGCGATACGTTGTGGGAGTCCTTAATGTTACTGGTCTATAAAAAGCCATTGAAGTTATTGAATCTTCCATTTTGGATGGCCAATGGTAGATCATATATGAAATCAAAAATTGCAGATCACGTTATTCCTGATCCGGGAATCCTGCCATATCGTACAGATTTGTTAGAATTTCTCAAAGAGCAACAGTTGTCTGGCAGTAAAATAGTTTTAGCCAGTGCAGCTGATGAGAGAATTGTTCAAGCGGTGGCGGATGAGTTAAAGATATTTGAATCTTATCATGGGTCGTCACGCGACACAAATTTGAGAGGGTCAGTCAAGGCCGTCTTACTTGACGAAGAGTATGAGGATTATGATTACGTTGGTGATAGTAAACATGATATTGCTGTCTGGAACAGTTCTAAGAAGAAATATTTAGCCGGAAATAATTTAAATGTAAGAAATAAATTTGAATATGAAAGAGTTTTTGATACGGAAAAAAGTATGGTGAAATCAGCTATAAAGTTGATTAGACCGCATCAATGGCTAAAGAATTTTCTTATATTTATACCGATGCTTCTGGCGTTTAAAATAGATAATTGGTCTTTTTGGAGCAACGCTTTTCTTGCTTTTTTGTGTTTTAGCTTGATGGCTTCTTTGGTTTATGTTATTAATGACTGTCTAGATATTGAGAATGATCGCCGTCACCCTAAAAAATGTAAAAGACCGTTGGCGTCTGGTCAATTGACTATAAAAAGTGCCATTTTTATAGCAATTTTATTATTATTTTTCTCGGTAATACCTGCAATTACATTGGCTGATTCTTTGACCTTATTTTACATGCTTGTTGGATATTTTACCTTAACCTCTCTTTATACATTCTGTTTTAAGAAGATGGTAATTTTGGACGTGTTAATTTTGGCAGGATTATTTACCTATCGTATTGTTACTGGAGGCGTGGTTTTGGGGATAGAAGTGACACCTTGGCTGTTGGCTTTCTCTATGTTCTTATTTAGCAGTTTAGCAATGGCTAAAAGATGGATTGATTTGATAGACCTTCAGTCGAGCGGAAAACTGGAATCAAGTGGTAGAGGATATCAAGTTGATGATCGCTCAGTTTTGCTCCACATGGGAAGCGCATCGGCTATGTGTACCGTTTTGGTATTCAGCCTTTTTATTAATGAAAAATGTAATGAAACGCCATTGACATATATGCATCCTAATTTTTTATGGTTACTTTGTCCTTTGCTCATGTATTGGCTAATGAGAATTTGGTTTTTGGCTAGCCGGGGTCATGTTCACGAAGATCCTGTAATGTTTGCTGCTAAGGACCGAGCTACTTATGTTGTTGCTATAGTATGCATCTTTCTTGTGATATATGCTAAGGGTGATTTGTTGTGAATTCATTGGAGTTAGCACAGCATGGTTGGGGTAGAGTGCCAGTTGAGGTCTCTCATTGCTATCGACCTGAGAAAATACAACAAGCTAAATCGATATGTTTAGAATCTAAAAATATAATCCCTTTTGGACTCGGTAGAAGTTATGGTGATGCGGCTCTTAACCTAGATTGTGACACCATGTTAACGCGAAGGCTGAAACGTTTCTTAAGTTTTGATCCTACATCAGGTGTTTTGACCTGTGAAGCTGGAGTCAGTTTAGAGGAGATCATTAATTTCGCATTGCCGAAGGGGTATTTCCTGCCAGTAACTCCTGGTACTAAATTTGTTACATTGGGAGGGGCTGTGGCTGCTGACGTTCATGGGAAAAATCATCACCAAGACGGATGTATTTCTAATTTTATTAGTGAATTAGAATTAATGACCGCTGATGGTGAAATAATGATATGCTCACCTGAGGAAAATAGCGAAGTTTTTTGGGCAACTATTAGCGGGATGGGCTTAACTGGAATAATTCTTCGAATCTCTATAAAATTATTACCCATAGAGACTGCCTATCTCCGAGTTACCCATAAAAAAGCTAGTGATCTTGACACTATCTTGGCATTATTTGAGTCACATGCTGATACTCACCGTTATTCTGTCGCTTGGATAGATTGCTTGGCTAGTGGTAAAAATATTGGAAGATCCGTGTTGATGCTAGGTGACCATGCTGAGTTAAATGATTTGAAAAGTCAGCTGCAAAAATCACCCTTTAAGCCAAGGCTTAAGAGAAAAAAGAATATACCTTTTAATTTCCCTTCTTTTGCCTTAAGTAAGTTGTCAGTTAAGGCATTTAACAAATTGTTCTATTGGAAACATTCTGAATCTACGCACGTTATTGATTATGATCAATATTTTTATCCACTGGATTCTATTAATAATTGGAATCGTATGTATGGGAAGCGCGGATTTATTCAATACCAATGTGTGGTTCCTTGGAAAACAGGTGCCCAGGCAATACAGAAATTATTAGAGAAGCTTGCTAGTTCAGGAAGAGCTTCGTTTCTTGCAGTATTAAAGGCTTTTGGAGATCAGGGATCTGGATTGTTATCATTCCCTATGCCGGGTTTAACGTTGGCATTAGATATTCCAAATGATAAAGGGCTTCAGGAGTTTCTCATAGAACTAGATGAAATCGTACTTGAAAATGATGGACGGTTGTATTTGGCAAAAGATAGCTTCATGAGAAAAGACGATTTTTCACAGATGTACCCGAAACTTCCTGAATTTATTGACATTAAGAATAGAATTGATCCACTTAACAAGTTTCAGTCTAGCCAAGCTAGACGTTTGGGAATTATTAAATCGTGAATGTTCTAATAATCGGTGCCAGTTCTGCTATGGCTAGGAGCATTGCCCATCAAGCCGATAAGGGAGATAAGCTTATTCTGTTAGGTAGGGATATCGATGACATCAATGATATTGCGTCTGACGTAAGCTTACAGCGTGGCGCCGAAGTTCATCCATTAAAATTGGACATGAGCGATCGAGACAGTTATCAAAAAGTTTTGACTTCGTGTCTGGAAACTCTAGGGAGCATCGATTCGGTATTCTTTTGTCATGGAGTTATGCATTCTCAGGAAGACGCTGCGGATGATGAGGCAGCAGCTGCATTGATGTTGGATATAAATTATACGGCAACAGTTCTTTTTTCTAATCTCATTTTGAAGAGTATGTTGGCCCGCGGTGAGGGTAACCTCTGCTATTTATCATCAGTGGCTGGCGACCGAGGTCGGCAGAGTAATTTTATCTATGGTTCAAGCAAGGCGGCGCTGAATACATATGTTGAAGGATTGCAGCATCGTCTGAGGAATACAGGTGTTCATGCACTATTGGTGAAGCCAGGCTTTGTAGATACGGGTATGACTTGGGGTTTACCTGGACTGTTTTTGGTTGCGTCGCCTGACAAAGTCGCGTCTGACATATGGAAAGCAGTAAGGCGGAAAAAATATATAATTTATACACCTTGGTTTTGGCGTATTATTATGTTGATCATAAAAATGGTGCCAAGATTTATATTCCATAGGAGCAAGTTGTGATTCAATGGATTGTACTTGTCTTTGCTATTTGTGCTAATGCTAGTGCAAATATTTTTATTAAAGCTGGTATGGCAAAGGTTGCAAAAATTGAGGGGTCAATGTTGCACAAGTCAATAACTCAACCATTTATCTGGGCTGGGGCATTGTGCTTTGGCTTGGCTTTGTTGGCTTACGCTTGGTGTCTTTCCAAAATGGAGTTAAGTGTTGCTTATCCAATAATGACAAGTGTTGGCCTGATAATAGTTGCTCTGGTTTCGTATTTATTGTTCCAAGAGCAGTTTACAAATTTAAAAATAATTGGAACTTTATTGATTGTAATAGGTGTAGTGTTGGTGGCCAGTTAGATTAACGGGCGCCTTGACCAAAGATCATTACTCCAATTGTTTTTAATATTATTTTTATTTCCAGTAGAACGCTCATATTTTTTATATAGTAAAGTTCATATTCAAGTTTATTCAGGGCGTCTTCTTCTGTTGCTCCATAAGGATAATTTATCTGAGCCCATCCTGATAAACCGGGTTTAATGGTGTGGCGAATAGAGTAGTAGGGTATTCGTTTCTCTAATTGTCGAACAAAGGCTGGCTGTTCAGGCCTTGGTCCAATGAGGCTCATGTCGCCAATGAGGATATTCCAGAATTGCGGCAATTCGTCGATGCGGAATTTTCTAATTATTTTACCGAATTTGGTTACACGGGCATCATTCTTTTCAGCCCATTTTGCCCCATCTTTTTCCGCATCTTGAGCCATGGATCTAAATTTGTAAACGGTAAATTCTTTGTCTCCAAGGCCGACTCGAGTCTGTTTGAATATTATTGGCCCTCTGCTTTCCAGCTTTATAATAATAGCAGTTATCAAACATATTGGTGCGGTAATAATTAGGCCAAAAATGGAGAGGCTTATATCAATAATGCGTTTTATTCTCTGGACATATTGTTTGCTGTATAATGAGAAGCCGCTTTCAAATACGATCCAATGATCGTGAATATGTTCTACTGGAATTTTTTTCATTAATTTTTCATACTCAAGTGACATGGAGCTTATTGCGATGCCGTTGAGCCTTGCTGCCATTAATTGCTCGTTTATATGATCATCATCATTTTGGTTAAGAGCATATATAATTTTCTTTATATTATTGCTTTCACAAGATTCTGCTATTTTGGCGCTGCTTCCGGATACGGTACCGTTTTCATCTGATAAGTTTGGATCATCATCCAAAATGATGACATTGGGATTCTTCATGGCAATCAGAACTGCTTTTCCTGCGGGTCCATATCCTAGCAGTAGAGTTTTTTCGCTTTCGAATCTGTCAAAGAATTTTACGAATAGTATTCGAATAATTGGGGTGAACGCAGTGGTGAAAATTATTTGTATGGCAAATAATTTAGTGGGGAATTGCCAGTGCCCTAATATGTAAAACCAAGAGGCAACAATGGCATTGGCGACTAAAATACTAATGACCGACCGAATAAAGATATCGCTATTTGCCGTCATACGCCGGAAGTCATATAATCCGGAAATGTAAAAAAATGTCACACTGGATACCATGGTGAAAACTGATGCACCAGTATGATTGACTATCGGCAGTTTCGTTACGCCGAGAATGGTTCCTGCCAAGTAAATGGCCGTATTTATTAATATGAGATCGAAAATGAATAAGATAGGCTGTTTCAATTTCTTAATCCTATTTTATCAACGACTTTCTCTTTAATCTTCACTTGGTCATTAATCTTAAGCTCGCCATACAGTTTCTCATTTGCTTCTATTACGACTATGCTTTCTTTGTCGGTATAATTTTCTTCTAAAATTGTGCAGTTCTTTCGAATAAATGCATTTATTGATCCATCACTAATGGGAAACCTTACCTCGATTAACTTGATTCCTCGATTTAATTCTTTGCGAATTTGTTCGTTTAATTTATCTAGGCCTAATTTTTCATGAGCACTGGTCGCGACGCTGCCTTTGTACTTACGTTTAAACGCCATGAGTATAGTTTTGGAATGTTCGCGATCGATTTTGTTAAATACCATAACCGTTGGAATTTTTCCTGCTCCGATCGTATCGAGAACTTCTTGTACGGCGTGAATATGTTCTTCCATTGATGGTTGTGATGCGTCGACTACGTGCAGCAATAAATCAGCTCCAATAACCTCAGATAATGTTGCATGGAAACTAGCAATTAATTGATGGGGCAGATTACGAATAAAACCGACGGTGTCGCTGAGTACAATATCATGTTTACGGTCTATATCTAATTTACTGGTGCGCGTATCAAGTGTGGCAAATAAGCGGTCTTGAGCCAATACATCAGCATTAGTTAAGGCATTCATCAAGCTACTTTTGCCTGCATTGGTATAACCGACTAAGCAGACCTTGAAGCAATCTTTGCGGCTATCGATGGCGCGTTCTTTACGTTTCTCGATCTGTTCGAGTTTGTCTTTTAAATCCCTAATGCGATTGGTGATTAAACGACGGTCGACTTCTAATTGTTTTTCACCCGGACCGCGCATGTTGGTGCCAGCTTTAATACGGTCGAGGTGAGACCATAGACGTTTTAAACGACTGCGGTGATATTCGAGTTGCGCTAATTCAACAGCTAGTTGGGCTTGGTGCGTTCTCGCGTTCTGGGCAAAAATATGTAAAATAAGTGCCGAATAATCGATAATCGGCACTTCAATGTATTTACCCAAATTGCGACCTTGGCTTGGTGTGAGGTCGCAATCGAATACAACCTCATCAGCGCAATGTTGCTCAACTAATTGTGCGACTTCTTCGATTTTACCTTTACCAATGTGCGTAGCAGTAATCGGTTTCGGTAAATGTTGTGAGGCAACAGCGGCGACATCACAGCCAGCAGTGTCTAATAAGCCAGTTAGCTCTTCTATGCGATCTTGCAAAAAAGACCTTTGGTCAGGAGGTAGTGTCATTACCAAAATAACTTTGAGACGCTCCTGCTTATTTGAGTGCATCTGTTCGTTCTTAGTCATGAATCACATCCATGACGCGCAAGTTGAAGGAAGAGGAGCAGGTGGTGTAACCTCCATCAGGAAGGCGTAATAGTAATGAGCCATGGTCATCAATGCCAGCACCAATGCCGACCTGTTGTTGATCATCTTGGTCGATGCAAATATGTTGATCGATTAAGCAATCGCGTTTACGTAAATCTGGCAACAATGCTTGCCAGCGACCAGAATTAATTAAGCCAACCGATTCTAATAAATAGCCGCGCAATTTATCTAAAACATCAACCAAGCTTATATCGTTTTGCATGCCCAGTTCGCTGAGGCTAATTGGTGGACGCCCATTAAAGTGACTGTCAGCGGGTGCCTTTTCCCATTGAGGATTCACATTCAGTCCAATGCCAACGATCATCTTGAACGTGTCGTTATGGCGTTTCCCCTCGCAGAGTATCCCGGCCAATTTGCGACCATTAGCAAAACAATCATTTGGCCACTTGATGTGAACAAGTTCAGCGGCCGTTAAGTCCTCGGCGCAATGGGCAACGGCGAGTCCAGTGCACAGGCTCATCGTTGGACCAAGTGCATCCTCAGTCAGTTCAATGACAAAGCTGGCGGTCAACACACCAGCATCTGAGAACCAGCTGCGACCGGCCTGACCACGGCCCTGAGTTTGCGATAGGGTCCAGATGCAGTCACCATGTGCGATTTCATCAAAACGCTTCATGGCCCAGATATTGGTACTTGGGCAGGTCTCTAATTCGATAAGCCAGGGATGATGATTGGATCGGTTCATGGTATAAACGAAGAAAGGCCACGATGTTTGCACACCGCGGCCTTAGGTAAACTCAAAAGTGGGAGAGGTTTATTGTCCGGCTTCCTGTGCCAAACGTTTTTGTAACTTGCGTAGCTCACGACGTTTACGTTCGCTAGGTTTGTCATAGTACATGGCCTTTTTGACATCTTTGGTCAGGCCTTCCTTCTCACAACGCTTCTTAAAGCGGCGGATGGTTTTCTCGAGTGGTTCGCCTTGGCGTGATTCAACTCTAATCATGTAGCTTCCTCTTCCCTGTTGGGGGCGGCAGATGATGTATCCTAATGGAGGACTGCAAGCTCTTTTTCGACCCCAAAATCGGTCTAAGTATTGAAATTAGCTATGTCTATCTTCATCAAGGAACCCAGGATTCGCATCAACTCATCCTGCTCAAAGCGCTCCTTCATGAACAGCGTTACTAGGCCGTCATCTGCCTGAATGTGAACGACCTCAGGAATTTCACGCGCATCAAGCGGTGGAATTTCATGGCCGATGTGCAGGCGAATATGACGGTCTTGGACTTGGATCTTGCTGATATTGTGTTCGTTGCAGCGAATACGAATTGCTTTGAGCTTGATTAAACGGGACAATTGGATTGGCGCCGGGCCAAAGCGATCGCGCAGACTTTTCCAGATGGCTTCTAAGTCGCTGATTCTCGTGCAACTGTCGATTGATTTATGTACGTCGAATTTCAATGCTGGATTATCAACATAATCATCTGGAATATAAGCATCGGCACCAAAGCTGAGGACGACATGTTCCGAAGGTGATAAATGATTATCGGCAACAGGGCCGCCTTGTTTAGCCACAGCTTCGGCAAGTAGTTTGCAGTATAACTCGTAACCAATCGCGTCTATTTGTCCGCTTTGCTCAGCGCCAAGTAAATTACCGGCACCGCGTAACTCTAAATCGCGCATGGCTAACTTAAATCCGGCACCGAGTTCTGCATATTCTTGAATCGCATCCATACGCTCTTGAGCTTCTTTATTTAAGCCACCGCGTTTCGGTGTCATGAAATAGGCATAGGCTTGCCTGGTAAAGCGACCGATGCGTCCGCGGATTTGGTGTAATTCAGCTAAGCCAAAATAATGTGCGTTATTCACAAAAAGCGTATTGGCATTGGGAATATCAATACCGGATTCAACAATGCTCGTTGCAACTAAGCAATCGATGTCGCCACGTTTGTAGGCACTCATGACATTGCTGATGCGCTGTTCATGCATCTGCCCATGAATGACTTCAATGCGCAAGTCAGGCATCAACCGTGATAATTTAAACGCAATATTGTCGATATCTTGAACCCGATTGTGAATAAAGAAGACCTGCCCGTCACGTTCTTTTTCGCGTTCAATGGCATGTTTAATTAATTGATCATCCCAGATACTGACTTTGGTTTCAACGGCTAAACGTTCCGAGGGGGCTTCAGCTAAAACACTGATATCGCGCAGGCCAAGTAAACTAAAATGCAAGGTGCGTGGAATAGGCGTGGCGGTCATGGTCAAGACATCAACACCAACGCGCAAATCACGTAGAATTTCTTTTTGTTTAACCCCAAAACGCTGTTCTTCATCAACAATCAGTAAGCCAAGCTTTTTAAATGAGAGTGCTTTATTTAACAACGCGTGTGTACCAATGAGAATATCAATCTTACCCGACTCGGTTAATTCAAGGATTTCACGACGTTCTGCCGTATTGCGGAAACGATTAATGCAGGCGATCTCAACGCCTTCATCGTCGAAACGATTGGTAAAACTGAGCGCATGTTGTTCAGTTAATAAAGTAGTGGGTGCGAGTACGGCGACTTGATAGCCACTTTGAACGGCTTTGTAGGCTGCGCGCATGGCTACTTCGGTTTTACCAAAACCGACATCACCGCAGAGCAGGCGATCCATGAATTGCTCACGTTCCATGTCGGCTTTAATTTCGCGAATCGCTGCGAGTTGATCAGCAGTTTCCTCAAATGGGAAGCGCACATCAAAGCGTACGCTTTCTGCTGTGTCCTTAGCGAAGGAAATACCACCCATGCTTAAGCGTTTAGCATGTGCTTCGAGCAATGTCGCGGTGAGATCTTCGATAGCTTTTTCAGCTTTAGCGCGTTTCTTGGCCCAGGCATTGCCACCGAGTCGACTGAGTTCTGGATGACGCCCACTGCCACCAATGTATTTTTGAACTAAATCAATGCCGCTTATTGGCACATATAATTTAGCTTCATCAGCAAATAGTAGTAAAAGGTGATCTTCGAAGTAACCATTTTTTTCAAGCGTCGCCATGCCTTTGAAGCGGCCGATGCCATGTTTTAAATGCACCACGTAATTGCCATCGCGTAAATCAGATAAACTGCTCAGTGGTGCCGCATTGGGTAATTGCTTTAATTTGCGGCGCTTAGTGGCTTTGCGTTCTTGTAGCTCAAAATCATGAAGAACACAGATGTTTTGATCGAGATCGCGAAAACCGGCACTTAAGCGACCGCGACGCACATCATCGACTTCTGTTTCGGCCAGTAATTGGCGCATGTCAGTGACAGCTTCTTCATTACGCGCAAATACAATGCAGGTCTGTTCAACATCAGCAGATTTTAGCTCATCAAAATCCCGTAAGGCATCACCTTTATAGCGTTCAATGCCAACACTGGCGCCATCGATGGCGTCACGCTCTAGTTGTCGAGCAAAACGAATTTCAGTATGTTTAATCTTAACATTAATGCGTTGATCAAGCGGAATATCACCAAAGCTAATAAATGGTTTATCGCCTATCTGTGACCAAATACTTTTATTAGCAACAGCATCGCTATTGCACAGTAATTGGGCCTCTTTTGTCGATCCGATGCTTTCTTGTGTGAAAATGTCAAATTTACGAATGGTGTCGACTTCATCACCAAAAAATTCAATGCGTAACGCGTGTTCACCAACCCATGGATACACATCAAGCAAACCACCGCGTACGGCAACGTCTCCACGTTTTTCAACGACGTGACAAAGTTGATATTTATTTTCAATCAGCGTTTCGGCGAGTTCATGTAAATCGTAAGTATCCCCAGAACGCAAGACGATATTGCTACTCGACAAAGATTGCAGGTCAGGGACATCTTGTTTGAGCGATTGCGGTGTGGCGATCAGCGTCGCGCCATGCAAATAGGACTGCAGAGCACTCAGGCGTTGGGCAAAGGCTTGGCGGTCACGCTCGTCTTCGCTCTCTAAATTCCAATCATCGATGGCACGAAGAACGGCAACCTGCACACCAAGTTCTTCAAGGTCATCGTGTAAATCATCAGCTTCAGCGCAGACGATGAGTGCCGGTTTTTGGTCTTCGAGACGCTGGCATAGAGCTGCTAGTAATACTGAGGCAAATGAACCCTGGCAGGAACCAAGAATGACCCCGCTGTCAGCCAGATATGCGCCATAAAGCGACTGCACTCGGCTATCTTCAAGATAGCGTTGAACAAGCTGCCGCATGGAGAGGGGAGGATGTTCTAAGTATAAATATAGCAAGCGTAAAGATGAATACTTCCGCCTAGAACGTCGCTCGTTTTATTATTCGCCTTCTTCCTGAAAAACACCATGCGGATCATTTAATTCTTTTTCCGCACGTGTTGGGTCTTCGGCGTAACGCAGGACAATGCGTCGTAATAAATGATAACTGTCGTCGCCAATTAAATGTGTGAATTCTACAGCCATACCTTCTTCGGTGAGGCGCTTTACCATACCTTTTGCCTCAACGGTAATTTCTTCATTGGTTGGTGTTTCACCTAAATGCAGAATTACGTCGCATTCCTTGCCGATGTCTTTGTGTTGGTGACACAGAAAATAAACACCAACCATCGACACATCACGAACCGTTGCGGCAAACGAAGTCCCATCATCAAACTTCACCGTGGCGTCTATTTTCACCTCAACCCGGGTGAAGTAGCGACTTTCTTGCTTTTCGTAGGTCATCGAATCTTCCTATGAATTAGGAGACAGCCTATGTATACCTATGCAGAGGGGAAGCAGTCCTTGTGTCGATGATAAGAAACAAAGTGGCTCAATTTTTGAGCAATTATTTGTCTAAAAAATACGAACCAAAAGTCTTTGTTACACAAAAACTATCACAATAGTAAATTGTACATGGAAAAATCTAATTGCCCTAAGGCTTTAACAAATCAGGCACTTAGCATTAGTAATCAATCGCATCCTAACTAACTGAATGCATAAAGCACAGTGTTTTATGCATTTATTAGTGTGTCAAACAAGTTGGATGTTGAAAAACATCGATAAAAACAGGTGTTTTAATTACAAGTGACACAAACTATTGAGGCAGTAATAACGAACGCACATCACTGGATTGAAGCGTACCAAAACAAGGGTAAACATCAGTCCATTTTCTTCCTAAAACAATTAAATTAATTCAGTGACTCTATGTCACTGTTCTTTTTTCGAGGGATTTTTTATGAACTTCAAGACGCTAATTTTATCCGCGACCTTACTGGCCTTTACCATGAGTAGTTCGCTTTATGCCCAAGATGCACTCGAGGTCGAAACCGATGGCGATACGCGTATCTATTTTGATGCGACTGTAGATGGTGCCCTTAGTGCTGGTGGTGACGCAACATTTAATGCTCAGGTATATGTAAGCGATACGATTCGTATTGATAATAATGGCGGTAATTTTTATGTCGGTAATCAGTATAGCGGTTATCAAATAAGCACTGGTTTAGATAATATCGTAATTGGTGCGCAAGCATTACGAGCAAACCAAACAGCAAGTAATCATGTGGCTATTGGTCGTGCTGCTCTCGAACTATCAACTGGGGGAAGTAACATCGGTGTTGGACGTGGTGCAGGTGGCGCTGTTACAACTGGTGCACGTAACGTTTTTGTTGGTGATGTAGCATCCGGTACCAAAGTAACTCAGACTGAGAGTGTGGTTGTTGGATACGCGGCTGGTCTTGCTTCTGATACAACCAAATCAATTTTTATTGGTGCACACTCGGGTCGCTATCAAACCCAGGACAATCGTTTTATTGTTAATAACAGTAACCGCACTGACGAAGCAACTGAAAATGCTGAATCAATAATTGTTGGCCAAATGAGCAGTGTTGTTGCCAATCAAACCTTGCAATTCAATGCGGCAGTAACGGTTACTAATAATACTAGTGTAACTGGACAACTAGATGTTGGTGCAGGCGCAATTGTGACAGGCGGATTGCAATCAAATGGAAATGGTGCTGATACATTTGTTGCCGGTGAAGGTGCGGTTGCCGATGGCACGCAATCAGTTGCGATCGGTGAAAATGCTGATTCAGGAACGGGAAATAATAATGTCATTATAGGTCGCAATGCAGCAGCAGCAGCAGGTACTGGCGGACAAGTGGCCATCGGTTCAGGTGCAGATAGCACCACTCAAGGTGTGGCCATTGGTTATGGCGCTATCAATGAAGGTCATCGTGGTACAGCAGTTGGTGGTTCTGCCAACACCTGGGGCCAACAATCCACAGCAATCGGCTTTGGCTCCTGGTCAGGGTACAATGGTACCGTTTTAGGTGCATATGCTGATAATAATTCCTACTGGCAATCAATCGCAATCGGACGAAGTGCAATCAATACCAAAGATCACCAATTAATGGTTGGTGCAATTGATTATGAAATTGATGAGGTTCATTTTGTAACATTGTTAAATGCACCACTGATCTTCGATAATCATATTGATATTACTGGTGATGTAGATGTAGGCGGTGATTTTTCTATCGCTGGTGGCCAAACCATAAATTTAATTTCAAATGACGCCAATTTATCAGGTAATGCGACTACCTTGCTTACTGAGCAAGCTGTTAAATCATATACTGATACGCAAATCACAGCAAACAATACGGCATTAATCGATACCAATACAGCATTGGGAACATCAGATACGGTCGTACCAAGTCAAAACGCAGCGAAAGTTTACATTGATCAAACCGAAACGGACGCAAACACCTATACTGATAACCAAATTGCAGCAACCATTTCAACAAATACGAGCTTAGGAACTTCGGATACCTTGGTGCCTAGTCAAAATGCGGTGAAAGCTTATGTGGATGCGCAAATAGTTACTCCTGGATCAACTGCAGTACCTTTGCGTTTGCAATTTTATAAAAATTCAGGATCAGTTACGCAGTCGGGAGTGGCAGTTACACAGAATTCTGATCACGTTTTTCAATTTACCGTGCCTACCGGTACCAACAATTTGACGATCGAAGCAGTTGGTGGCGGCGGTGGTGGTGGTGCAGGTGATGATGATGATGGTGGCGTTGGCGGTGGTTCTGATGGAGGGGATTGCACCGTAACCATCAATGCTGGTTCACCAATTATAATCGCAAAAGGTGGTAAAGGCGGTAAGGATTCAGATGGCGGACAAAATCGTCCTGCTGCTGATGGTGGCGGTGACCCTGGTCATGGTGCTGCTTGGATGCCAGGATTGAAAGGCGTTGATTCCTCCGGTTATGTTGGGGCTAGTGGTGGTCGTCCGCCTAATTTTCAACCATTCCAAGGAACAGGTGGTAGTGGAGGACTTCAATTTGGTGCAGCAGGCTCTGCCAGTGGTTATGGTGCTGGCGGCGGTGGCGGTGGCGGTGCTGGTGGAAGCAGTGATGGCGCTGGCGGTGGCGGTGGCGGTGGCTGGGGTAAATTAAATATCTCAGTTAATCCTGGCGACACTATTGTTGTAACCATTGGAGCTGGCGGTTCTAAGTCGGGCGATGGTTCAGGAAACAATGGATCTAACGGTAAAAGCGGAGCTGCAATAGTAGAGCTTTTTGAATAATAATTGGATTTTATCCGATTTGATTCTTTAACTCTCTAAATTTATAGGCTACGCTATGTATAAATACCTATTTCAAGTTGCATCATTAATTATTCTGTGCTGTTCCACATTATACGCAGAGGATATCGTTCTCGACAATGTAACGGTTACGAATGCAGAAGAGCATCGTGCTCGAAACGTTACGGCTAATACCGTCGATGTTCAGTCACCTGATGGTGATCTAACAATGTCGGTAAAAAACAAAGGTGCATTAAATCCCAATTTTAAGGTAAAATTAGGTGCGCGCTTGTTGATTCGAAATGTGCCAAATACACCACCGGTTGCCGTTAATGATACCTATAATGGATTAACTGCAGGAGTATTGACAACGGTAACTGCCCCAGGTGTTTTAGTAAACGATACGGATATCGATGCCGGATTAGCTGATTTTTCAGTAATTTCATTTACCCAGGGTTCACATGGTGTCGTCAATGTGAGTGCAGATGGTTCATTTACCTATAACCATACCAATGCCTCTGAGTTAGCTGATTCATTTACCTATACGATGCAGGACGAAGATGGTGCCACGAGTACAGCAACCGTAACCTTAAATTTAATTCCATCCAATCAGCCACCTGTGGCAGAACCAGATTCATGGACCTTGGACGAAGATGCCGTTTTAAATGAAAACGTCATCACCAATGCTGATCCCAACCCAGACTCCGATCCGGATAATGATCCAATTACAGCTATATTAGTTACCCCACCAAGTCACCATGATGACCAAGGTGGTTCAAGTCCATTTGTGCTTAATGCAGATGGCACATTTTCTTATGATCATGATGGCACAGAAAATTTTAATGACTCATTTACTTATAAAGTGAATGATGGAACGGTCGATTCGAGTGTTGTGACGGTGACATTAACGATCAATGAATTAAATGATCCACCATTAATATCAGGAACTCCTGCAACGGAAGTAAATGCTGGTGAGCAATATTTGTTTGTGCCAACGGCATCTGATGAAGAAGGCGCTACACTTGTGTTTTCACTTAATCTAACCCTACCAGCATGGGCGACATTTAATACCGCTACGGGATCGATTACTGGTACGCCAGCAGTAAGTGATATAGGTGTTATTTCAAATATTATAATTTCTGTTAGTGATAATGTAAATCCAGATGTCTCGCTCCCTGCTTTTTCTATTACCATTAACCCAATGGCCAATCAACCGCCTGCGCTTGATAATTTAAATTTCGTCGCCACTGAAGGAAAAGCCTTAGAACGCAACGATGCTACAGGATTATTAGCCACTGCTATCGATCCTGATGGCGATATCATGACCGTAAGCTTGGTCTCTAATGTGTCGCAAGGGGAATTAGAATTAGAAGAAGATGGCAGTTTTATTTACATACATGATGGTAACGAATCGGGTGCAAATGATTCATTTACGTTTAATGTCAGTGACGGTGAATTAACGACAGGCCCAATAACAGCCACCATAGCAATCACTCCACATAATGATCCGGTCAGTATCGACAATACCATTTCTTCAGGTGTTGTGAATGAAGGTGAATTATTTACGCATACGGTCATTGTTTCTGATCCAGATGATGCGTTTGCTGAAATCTCTTTTCAGTTATTAAATCATCCTGCTAGTATGCAAATTACTAATGGTGTGATTACATGGACACCAGATGATAGCATCGATCAAACAAATCTCATTACGCTTATTGCTAGCGATGGCTTGGAGGATGGCGCAGCACCTGCATCGCAACAATTTATCCTTCAAGTTAACAAATTATATGATTTAACGATTAACGGCAGTATGACCTCTCATTTTGCAGGGGATGTGGTGGCAATTGCTGCAGGTACGCCGCCAAACGCCGGTGAAGTATTTCAATTTTGGAGTGGCGATACACAAGGTGTTCTCGATATCTTTGCTGATACAACGTCGATAACGATGCCTGCTGCTGATGCGACATTAGCACCAGTATTTGCAGATCCGGCAAGCAGACATGTCGTTCAATTCGTGGAGACAACACTAACCGTTTCAGAGGGTTCTATCGGTGATGCTGAGGTTTCAGTTATTGCTACACCTGCGAGTCCTTTACCAGCAGGAATACAGGTGCCATTTACTATTATTCCAGACACAGCTGATGCATCCGATTATGAAAATGTGGATGGCATTTTATTAATTCCATCTGCGGCAGAATTTGCAACCATCCAAATTATTCCAGTTGTAGATAGTCTTGATGAAATTGCGGGTGAGACGTTTGATATTCAATTACAAGCTCCGATTGAATCAAACGTGGCAATACTTGGTACAAACACACTGCTTACCGTAACTATCGAAGATAGATCGACGGTTGAATTTGAAACACCAAATACCTTGGCACGCACGGAGCCTGCATCGGGCTCGAACTTAGATGGAACTATTTCTGTTATTTTAAATAGAGCACCTGGTGCCGATGAGGTTTACAATGTAAATTGGCAAATCAGCGGATCGGCTGAGGAAGGTGTTGATTACACCTTAGCTGATGCAGATGAAGCAGGTATTTTGCGTTTTACTGCTGGTGAAACGACTAAGACATTAAATTATTCAATTATTGGTGATACGCATAAGGAACCGAGTGAAGATATTATAATCACGTTGGTTAATGCAAATGGAATGAATATTGGCTCGAATAATACCTATACGATTACCATCAACGATGATGATCCAGGTGCTGTCTCACAAGTGGCATTTGCCGATGCGAACACAGAACAGATGGTTGAAGGTGTTGGAACCGGTCAGTTGTTAATTCCGGTTGTCATCGATACACCAATAAATGCGACGGTTGATGTGGAGGTATCTGTTACTGCTGTTGATGCCGAATTGGGTACTGACTTCATAGTGCATAATGATGTCGTGACTATTCCTGCTAATCAAACAACGGGTCAAATCTCAATTGTAGTTATCGATGATAGTATCGTAGAAAATGATGCGGTATTAACAGTGACATTACAAAATCCAAGCAACGCTGAGCTCGGCGCTATTGTTACGAAAACTATTAATCTTTTAGATAATGATGTCGATGCGCCTGCATTTGCTTTACACCATCCAGGAACAGCCGATCTACTCGAAGAAAATTTCACTGGAGGCAATTTTGTTGGGCCAATAAAAGTTTCGATGAGTGCTCAAGCAAGTGGATCAACTATAGAATATACCTTGAGCGCAGGTGATCCGGACCAGGCCTATACACTTGGTTCGACAATTGATATAGCAGCTACAGCGACAGTGCGGGCGCAGGCTGAGAAAGTCGTTGATGGCACAACCTACCAAAGTGCAATTGTTGATCTGCCAATTGCAATTTATGACGCCAATGATTATCAGATTCCGAATGATGGCGGTGCCAGTCATGCACATAATACGACTTGGGATCTTGTTGGTCCAACCGACGATTTAGATGTAACGGTGAGTGGAAGTAATGGCCAAACTTTTCAATTTACTACAACGAGTGACAGTGGTGGATTCACGGAAGTTTATTTAACTGGCGAAGGCCAGAACGATATAAATACCAGTGTTAGTGATCGAGCTGGAAATACGGTCGTTAAAAATGGTACATTTAATTTATCGCCAGTTCTGTTAAGCACACCGTCTGAAGAAGTGTTTATTCGAATCGGTGATAAATTGGTGATTAAGAATGATACAACGACTGGCCAAGATGTTTCTGCCTTAAGTGCAACGGTTTCACACCATGCGGTGGCACCAGGTCAAACCATAACGGTTGCCTTTGCGGAAGTAAAAAATGGTTATGCGGACATTACGGCGAGTAATAGCAAGCTCATTCGTGTGAAAGTGGCGGCCAATCCGTTTGATTACACTCATCCACTCTATGCCCAAGTTGGATTTACCAGGACAATAACGGTATCAGATGATCGCTTGAGTTATGAAACGGCCGATTTAGAGGTATTGACAGTCGGTCTTGGTGGCGCTACCGGTGGTTATGAATTTGATTCGAAGTCAATTACGGTAACTCCTGAAGAGCGTGGATTACCTGTCGTAGTCGCGCGCTTACCAGGCACTAATGCCCCAGTGGTGGGTTATTTAGAAGTTCTCGAATTTACAGCGGAGCGCATTTTACGCGACAAGGCTTATTATGAAATTACTGAAAGTGGAACATCGAATACTCAATTGTTAAAAGGTGAAACCGCAATTGCTGTACGACCAGCCTATCCAGGTATAGAAGTGGATATTTCTCCTTATCAAGAGGCAGCAGGGGTAACCTTACCAATTGCCGATGAAAAATCGGGGGAAGTTTATGCCTACTATGGAACCAGTTTCGTTGACAGTGGATTTACGCTCGACGCAACGGTTAATGTAACGATTAAAGAAGGTGAAGACGATGTACAAATAGGTCAAGTTGATCAGTCAGGTCTGAGTATTAATTCAGGTTCAGCAACGGTCGATTTGGATGTCACTCCAATTACTGTAGTTGATGGATTTGTGACTTCTCCTGATCGAGCTAAGGACAATGATATGACTATAACCATAACAGGTTTAAATCTGCAGGAATTGTATGATAATAAATTAATTAAAAAATCTACAATTACACAATTGGATGTTGATGGAACTGGCTATGTTTTTAACCATATAGTTGTTACCCTAAATAGAGACACCGCGAATACTGCGTTTCAAGATAAATTACAGAAAAAAGTTATTGGTATTGATGACTTCGTGTATTCATTAAATTTGATCGGTTATGCTGACAGTGCTTTTGTGTCTAAATATTTCAGATATCAGGGCGTAGATGAATACAGATACGTATCAATTGCAGGCGAGCGTCATGACCTCAATGGAATACTATTGGTGCGCGAGTCTAATTTTTGGGATGAATTTGAAGGAGGGTATAATGCATCTTTGGTAGGGGATAAGAGTTTATATACAGAAAATATACAGGGCTATGCACTGTGGGGGTCTCCAGTTGGTTCGGTGATTAATAATTATGACGCACGGACAGGTTATTCCTTTATTGGTGACAATACTGAACCGGTGTTTTTCATGAACTGGTATAGCCAGCAATCTAGTACAGTTAGCGCCAATAACGCTGCGGTTCGGATTGATTATTTGTCAGGCAAAGCAACCCCTAGTTTCGCTGAAATATTTATGGGCAATTCAGAATTTGAAGAAGTGGTGGATATTGATGAAATAATTTGGACTTGGAGCCCTGAGTATAAATTGTTTGATCAAATGATGAATGCTTTTTCTAGCACAACTACGTATCAAAATCTAATTAACACAGGCAATACGGTTGTTCCGATGGTAGATTTATCACAGCAATTTCAGGAGATAGTTACAGATACTAACGGAGTTCCTTATCAACCGTATTGGGTACAAGCGGATACTATTTTAAGTATAAATGAGAAAACTATAACGAAAAAAGTGGAAAACAAATCGCGTCAAATGATTGAATGGTACGTAGAGGATGAATCGAATAACAAATCGGCTACCTATTTCGACCTACAATCAATAAACAGCGCTTCGTTGTGGGCATCAATCGAACCAACGATTGACGATATATGGATTCGTTTACCGCTCGGAGCCTATCCTGCCGGAGCCGATCCATTAAATACAACTATACAGTTAATCGATGTCATGTTTCGATTTAACAATGAAAATAGCGGTAGTGATCTAGAACTTGATCTTGATAAAAGCATGATTTTTGGCGATCTTTATAAGATCGATGAATCGAGGGAGTTTCCGAATTCTCAAGAACCGGATGTTGTGAAATATAGTACGTCATCTGCAGGTAGAATGTATTTAAAACCTGGACTCTATATTTTTGATGTAGGAGCTGACCAAGGTGTAGAATGTGATGGTATTTGGTTTAATGGACAATCGGAAAGTCTTGAGGGCGGTATTGTCGGACCTCAAACTGTCGATGATGGTATTGAGACTGAAAAAACTATTATAGATGTGAATAATATTGTAGCTGTAAAAGTGCTAGGAACGGTTGGAGAATCAACAGAGCTACTCTTTCCGAATAGCTATAGAGTTTGGAGCACTGATCTACAAACCACGGACCCTAACACCGATAAAAAAGCATCGCTGAAAATCATAATAAATCAGCATGAATTTGTTAATCCTGTATTCTTAGAACAAGAGGGCAAAGAGCCTAAGCAATTAACAGAAGCAAGACATGAATTGCCAATCAATACCAGTATATCTCAATCTGGCGTAACTATTGAAGATGGCGTGTATACTTGGACATCAACTGAAACGACTACTGCAAAAATTACTTCATTCCAGGAAAAGATGAATCTCTATCATGCAACGGTAGAATTTCCTAAAAGAAAATATCTACATTTTGAGGAAATGATGGATGGCATCGAAGAGCCAGGCTTTGAAATAGTTACAATAAAAATGCTTAACACGATTCCAAACCTTGGTTATGCGGATCCGTGGGAAGCATATCAGCGTTTACCAACTTTAGACGGATTTGGTGAAGTGAATTTAACCAATGGTAATTTATTTTTACAGTTCCCATTGAAGGCCTTTGGCACGCAAGAGCCAGGCCCTGATTTGACCTTGAATTATAACAGTCTCGATGTGATCGATTCAGGCTTTGGTGCTGGTTGGCGTACAAATTATGATATTCGCGTCTATCGCAGTTATCACGCTTTAACTGAGTGGACCTTCCCGGGTCCTGTTGATGGTCCAGATGTGACGATTGTCGATGAAACCGGTCGTGTTCACCTAGAATCGGATGTAGACATCAAGTATATCAGTGCACAGGCCCATGGACCGAAAGAAGAGCGCTATTCAATTGCAGAAAGAATTAGAGTCATTTTCCCAGATCGCCCATATATGCGTTTTTACTTTGATAAGGATGGTTATTTATTGCGTACGGCTGATCACCAGGGTCGTAATATTCATGTAAATCGTTTAAGTACTGGTGCACGTGCTATATCAACAATCAGTGATGATTATGGACGGACGGTAACACTCAGTGAATATCTCGACGTTGATGCTAATAAGCATATTCTAAAAGAGATTAAGAAGGGCTTAAGTGACAAGTGGGTGATTACCCAAGATGATAAGAATTATAATATTTCTAAATTAGTCCAAACTGTTCCTTATGGCACCAATAAACAGCGTGAGTATGGAATCAAATACCACAGTGATCATAAGCTGAAAGAAATCACCTATCCACTGAATGATCATAACAAAGCTGATAAAGAAAAACGTAAGGTTACCTATAACTTTACAGGAACATCTGTCAGTATAGATGATAATTTTGATTTATTATTCCCAAGCAACACAATTCGTTTTTCCTCAGGTACAGATACAGGGACGTTTACCGCACCTGATGATGAAACGGTTACCTATGATTATACGGTCACTGATAAAAAATTAGAGATAGTCGATTCCTTCACTAATAGAAAAACTACTATTTTATATAATGACCGTAAACAGGCGATTGATGTAAAAGTCGAGTTGGGACAAACGCTCCTGACTCATGAACGATCGATTTACCTGGAATATCAGCCTCTCGAAGTGCCAGGTGCAGGACCCATATCATTGTTGAGTTTGCATAGCGTGAATAATATCAAGGGCATTGGTGGTATTGATCGCATTTCTAATGTAACGACAGCCTACGATTACTATATGACTGGAAAGCGTGCCGGGTTAATTCAACACCATCGTGAAAATACAGAAACTTTGGCATCCTTTACCTATACCGATGATGGTTATATCGATACAGAAATGGATGCGAAAGTTGGTAATACAGACAAAGGCCGAAACACGGTGAAATATGATTACACCGGCACCCAGTTTGGTAATGTGAAAAAAGAAATATTGCCAAACCAAGCTGAAGAGATTTACGCCTATGCTGACGCTGAAATTGGTGAAGTGCATAGCATAACTAACACACGTAGTGGAATAACGCGGGTGGTGGATCGAGATGATCAATTACGACCGACGACGACAACGATTAAAGCCGGATCAACTACGATAAATAAATCGACCTATACTTATAATGCCCAGATGCAGATGACCAATACTGCACTGAGTGACGAGTAAGGGGAGAGAGACATGCATACCATTTTCAAATCAATTTTACTCATCACTTTGTTATCTGTGGCTTGTTTGGTCGAGTCAGCGGAATCCTACACCAGTACTGATACCACCTATGAGCGTGATAAACTTGGTCGGGTAACGCGCATAATAACGCCAGGTTCGTTGGACGTTGTCATCAGTTATGAGGTTGTTGAAAGTTTTCAAATCAACCTAGCAGCTGGTGGGACACAATCGATAAAAGTATGGCACGTTACTCAAAGTCTCGCCGCAGAAGCAGCTGGTGGGAAAAATGTCAAAACCTGGCCGATTCGTCAATCTTACATTGATTTTAGAGGACGTGTCCATCGCGAGTCAGTATATTTTGATCTGGCGGTCACTGATGATGCTAAAATTAATAATCCGATGAATCTTACTAAAAATGATGTCTCTACTGACGGGTTCTGGTCGGATACTGATTATGTTTATGATGACCGGGGTAATCTGCACTCGGTGAAAGATGCAGCAGGAAATATCACGAGTTTCGATTATGACGATGCTGATCAACTCAAAGAAAGAAACAGACCGGGTAATATTATTGATAAATATAGTTTTAATGCTCATGGCATGTTTTTATCGCATACCGACCCGCAAGAGCGCAAGACCCAGCAGCTATATGACCTACGCGCACGCGTTGTTGGTTCCATTGATCCCGCTGGCTTAGCCTCGACAGTATCGCTAGATAAAAACAGTCGCATCACCGCTGCTCATCCACGCGTAGGAAAATCATCATTCTTCACCTATAAAGATGGTATCGATTTAGAAAAATCGATTCTACCAAGTGGTATTGAACTCACGCATCAATTTGCCAATAACAACAGCGAAGTCACCGTTAACTCAAACATCCCGAATCATCCGGGCTCAAAATCATCTTTTGATGCGGCTAATCTCAAAACCATGCAATCTGACGCAGCAGAGCAATCAGTCTTTGAGTCAGAGTCTTACTTCGATGGTAGTCCGAAATCACAGTCGAATCCAGATGAACGCGGCAACGTGGACCTTGAGAAGAAATCCGATGGTCGCGATGATAAATCAGTCGCAGCAGCGCGCATCAATGGTGCTAAGAAAAATTTATCTACTGTCTATGAATATGACAAATTCAAACGAGTTAAATCGATTAAATATCCAGGGCAAAAGAAAGTATTTATTAAGTACACCAACAATGCCTCGCAAGTTTATCTACGCCGACAATCGGGCAGTCAATTGCCAATCGAAGAGGTGAAGGCTCGCGATAAGCGTGGTAATGTCATCTGGTATAAGGAAAGAAATATCCAGTGGGTCCATAAATATGACGCGCTCGGTCGCTTGAAGATTAAACAGCAATATCACCCCGATCCAGATGTTAAAACTGAGTACTTTTATGAAGATGATGGATCAAATCGTTACGATAAAATCGAATATACGCGTGCTGATCAAACCCAAGAGACGCTGGATTTTGACTACGATGCCTTGGGTCGTTTAACCCATAAAACCTTTAAAGGTGAGCAAGTTGCGCGCATGTTTGACGCCGCAGGTATGTTGCTGAATGAAACCATTAACGGTAAGACGACGACTTATAAATACGACCCCGATACCCTACAGCGCACGGAAGTAAACGGGCCTAAAATGCGCGTGGTCAGAGAGCTCGATACCTTGAAGCGCCTGAAGTCAATTACGCGCTACGAAAAGGATGAAGCAGGGGTAGAGGCATCACCTATTAAAGAGTCTTACGAGTATGATTATGTCGCCATTGGCACGGCAGCCCCAAGTTTGGTTGTCACTACGCATTATGAAAATGAGTATCGCAAAGAGCGTACCCATTACGATATTTTTGGATCAATATACAGCGTTACGCATCTAGATGCTGATGAAGCGACGCCAACCCAATTCAAAGAAGTGAAGCATTTTGTATACACCTATGATGAATCGAATAATAATTGGCGTCAGGATGTCTTCCGTGATAACGATGGCGACGGCGTCATTGTTGGAGACGAATCAACGCCGCATTTATGCATTGAAACAAATCTTCGCGACGACAGTCCAGAAAATCAGGCCAATGGTGGCTTTAGCACAACGACTAAAGAAATTGATCCAGCTGATCCTAATAACCCGAAAGAAAGTACCCGTGTCGATGACCCTGAAGGCCGCACTGTCAAACAACAACATGGTGACGGCCCGGTGTTCCGGTCTGAATATGATAAAGTCCACGGCATGCTCATCGAAGCGGTAGAAGAAGAAACCGGCATTGCCTATAACTATGATTATTATTCAGATAAATTACTACTGAAAAACATGAAGGTCACCTATCCTGATGCCTTGCAGGGTGCGAGCCGTGAGGTTGAAGTAACATACGAAGACCGTGACCGTATTAAAACAGCAAGCTTTAAGAAATCAGGATCAAGCATTATTGATATCGTACGTACCTACAATTATGCAGGTGATCTTTTAGATTCGATCGAACAACAATATCATGAGCCGTTAGTCAACGCGGTGCAGAACTTCAAAGGAAAAGAAGTCTTTAGTTTATTCTATGATCGCATGGATCGTTTGAATAAAATGATTCTCACCAAGGTTGATGGTCAAACTACGACCGAAGAAGAACGACAATATTTTTCTTATGATCGCGATGGCCATCTGATCTTTGATGCCTTAAAACGTAGTGTCGCTCAAAATAATGGCTATCTACGTCTCTATGGATTTGACGGTTTTGATAATCGAACCAACGTTCGCGATGTACCGCAGGCTGATGCATTATACGATCAATCAATCACACCGCTTCTATCAGCGACCTATAATTTCCCCAATGAATGTGTGTATTTAAAGACCCATATTCAACATAATGTTCAATCGACTGGCGGTAAAATGTCCTATGCCACGACGATGACATTGAGCGATGGCAGTAACACGGTTGATATTGTGCTGCGCAGTTTCTTTGACGGTACCTATGACGAATTGTATTTAGAACACGGATCCGAGTCGGTGGGCCCATTGCCAAATGGTGATGTCGAATGGACCATTGTTCGTCGTGCTGATGATGTCCTCGTGGCTTCAATCGTTTCCGGTGTTGATGAGGATGAGCAGTATTTACATATTCCAGGTCTCAGTAATCCAATTAGCAGTGTCACCTATTCCTTTGCGACCTTGCCGGATAATGATGAGACCACTGATGCGAATACGGTTTTATTTAACCAAGGTGGCCAGCAAAGTATTTGGCATGGTGTTGCCAGTACCCAAAACGAAATAAGCAAAGCAGCGAATTACGATGGCTGGCATCGTTTGGATACCGAGTATGTGTATCTCAATCAAGTCGAACAGAGTCGCAAGAAATTCATCTATGATGGCAGTGGCCACATCTATCGCATCGTCGATCCACTGAATCTTCAGGCTGTCTATAAAGAATATACCTACGATATTCTCGGTCGTTTAATTGCCATTGACTCTGATATCGCTCAAACGGGTAATGACCTTGCGATAAGTTACAACGCTGCTTCGTGGCAGCGCAGTACGATGACTGACGCGGATGGTGAAAAACAATTTACCTGGTTTAATAGTGATCTCGTTCGAGTGCAAAACCCTGATGGCACTCAAAAACATTATGCAGGCAGTAATGGTTCGCCGTTATGGACGGTAGACTTCGATCCGAATCAAAGTGATAGTGGTGTCGCCCGTGTTTACACCAAAAACTATCGTGGCGATGTAACGGGTACTTATGGTCAATTTGATGCCGCCAATGAATTTGATCTTGGTAAATTTGATATTTTTCAATACGACGCCGATGGCAACATCACCAAAGTTCAACAGGCGCAGTATGATGGTGTCACTGCAAATATGCAGGACCAAAATCTTGATGATGTCGAAGCTGGTCCGCGTTACCGCGGTTATTGGTATGAAGGTGGTTCAACCAAACATTATCATTTACAAAATCGTCATTATGAACCGTCGCTCGCGCGCTTTTTACAGTTAGACCCAGCTAAAGCGGGTATGAACTGGTATGCCTATGCTGGTGGGGATCCGGTTAATAGGTGGGATCCAAGAGGTTTATGGGATATTCCTGGTCTTATATCTGAGTTTACAAAAAATTATGGCGATAATTTGCCAGCGATGGCAGGGATGTTTATGGTTTTGTCAAGATATTCATTAGAACAGGGAAATTTCTGGTTGGATGATTGGTCTGTTGATCATGGTACGGGACAAATATTTATAGCTGCTACATCTGGGTTGGGTGGAGAACGTAGTAATGAGAATGCAGCCGCTCAACTTTATGAGATATTGGGTGATGAATTTGGTGAGTTAACTGGAATGAGCAGGTCATTTCGTAGAGGTAGTTTTAATGTTGGTATGGGAGGAGTGAAGATTGTTGGCGGTGGACTTTCAATGGTAGGCGGTGGATTGTTGCTGGCTGCTCCTGAACCAACTGGTTTGACAAAGGTTGGTGGATACGGTGGGTTGGTATTTGGTGGAAACTTGGCATTTGATGGATCTGTACAGTTCACCGAGCAAGTTACTCATTGGTTTGGCGCCGATATTTTACCTGAGGGTGGTTTTAATCCACTAGGTGAATTGGCTGGTTTGTATGGTCGAGCCGTTGGTGGAAGAGAGGGTGAAAAATGGGCCCGAGGTGGAATGGCATTTACAGAGTTTTTTGCAACTTTGGGAGGTCAAATGGGACTTACCAAATTTGGCAGATTGCCAGTTAGAGAGGCGCCTGCGGTAGCCTTAAAAGAGATGAAAGCTGCCTTTAAAGTTATGAGAGCGGGTCTAGATAAAAGTAATTGGGTTGGACATATAAATAATATTGTGAAGTCATTTAATGCCCAGGGTCGTACAAAAACGATGTTATTGGGTGAAGGGGGACAAGGAGGAATTATTCGATACATCAAAAATTTGAATCAAAGTGCTAAAGATCGATGGACAGAATTTGTTGAGCTGAGACCGGAAAGCTTAAACTTTAGTGCTGAGAATGCAGCGAAACTATTAGGTAAAAACCCATCGCCCGTAGTAAAGCATTATGTTGATAAATTGACTTTGGAATATAACCTTTTGTTGGTTGAACAGTTAGCGAAAAGTGGATTTGTTTTTAAGGTGCGAGGAGTTGCAAAATCAGCAGATGCTACTTCTGATTGGTTACGGGCAGAGCTTGAGGTGTTAGAGAGACTTGGAGTCAAATGGGAGGTTGTTCCATGATTAACAGTTGTTTCTTGGAGAGATGCTACAATGACGAATGAGATCACTTTTACCGATATTGATGCGATGTTATTGTTTTGCATGCCAACAGGTGGCGGCTCTCCTGAAGACATGTTGCACTCTTACCACTTTATGGACCGAGCAGCCTTGCCGAATTTCGAGGATTTTAACAATACTCTGAGAAAATTGACGAAATGCGGATTTATTGCGTGGAGTAATAATTCTATAAAAATCTTAGATGCATGGAACGATAAAATTGAGGCTCTAAATAAACAAGAGGGTGACTTTTATGAGGCCGCGAACCTGTTTGTGGATTTATTAATAGGTAAAACGTGGCCAATAGTAAGCCAGGTTCAAGAATCAGTCAATTTTATTTCTGCCGCTGATTATGAGATTGTGGTAGATAAAATCCATGAGCCTTTTAAGAAAAATAAAAAAAAATAAATTGGACTGCCGTCATGTGAAAATGCTCATGCAGCATTTCGATAGTGGTAATTGAGCAAATTTACAAACTCGCAGTCTGGTGGGTGGTTTCGTTGTCAGCCACCATTAATCATCTAACATCACTCCATGAGCACAGCCAAAGTCGACCTAACCTGCGGCGTATCCTTCCTCTGCGGCTTTGAAGTCCCAAGCACAGACATCATGTGGATGCAAGAAACGCTTGAATTAATGGTGGCGTCAGGAAGCGAATTTAAGGCTGGTTAGCGGTTTTGGATTGTTGGGTACAGTGATTTGGGTACTATATGTCATTCAATAATTTGGTTACTTCTCTGGATGATGAATCATGGCAAAACATAGGCTTTTCTCAAAGCGAAATCAGCAGCGACCCAACAACCTAAGTGTTGAGATAACAGATACGTTTAAGAGCAGATTGATTAATGGACTCGATGTATTTGTTCAAGGTGGAAATAGTACAGTTGATGGTTTGTTGCAAGAATTAACAGAATTTTTAATTAAGGAGTATGGTTCTCTAAATGCCCCTGCTTATGAGGCAGCCAGAATGACTGATGTGCCTGTGATAGATCACTTTTTATGTTCGAGAAAAGAGCAATCATTGGATTTTATAGAAGCACTGTTTTTGCAGTGGTCTTGTACGGAGGGGCAGTCTGCAGTCGAATATGTCAATAATTTATTCGACGAGTGCTTTCTGGCCTATAGATTAACTGATTACATCCAAACGGTCATTCCAAAAATTACTGGTCAGAGGCACGCTACAATGGAGACGGAATATCCCACCATTATTCCAATATCAGATGAGGTCACTTTCACTCAATCTATTAAGCCAGCTTTGGCGATTTTATCCGATCATAATTATTCAATGGCAAATAGTGAGCTGTTGGACGCGTTTAGTAATTGTAAGACGGGTCACTATGATGAATCTATTACGAAGTCATGTTCAGCATATGAGAGCTTTATTAAATCGATTTGTTCTCTAAAGGGCCTCAGTTTTGATCCACAGCGAGATACCTGTTCACGATTGGTCAAACATTTAATAGATGCGGGGTATTTACCGAGTTGGTATACACCATGCCTTGAATCAGTGGGAACAATTAGAAATCGAATAGGGAGCGCTCATGGAAGAGGCCCTGCCCCGACTGAGGTGCCTCGTAGATATCATGCCGAGCACATGTTTAATTTGGTTTGCTCTCATATACAGTTGATATATGAGGCGCAAAATGAAGCGTAGCGCCTATCCGAATTTCAAAGCGACTCTCACTAATTGTTTGATAGGGGTGTTGATTTTACGATTATTGGTTCTAAGCAAGTTCGAAATAAAATCTCGTTACAACTTCCTGGATTTAAAGTTGACTTGATACAGGACCATGCGCTTATTGGAAAGTCATATATAAATATTGTTGGAAAGCAGCTTCAAACGACAGAATTAATAATATACAATGTTGCTCCATATCGTGTCGATGCAGCGCGTTGTTTGACGAAGCATATGGCTTGGTTGCTTCAATTTGCGTGTCTCTCTTCTGTTGCGGTATGTGGCTTTGAATATCCGGAGGGTTCTGGTAAATGGAGTGAATTTCCCATGCACGGTGGGGTGCAATTTTTTCGACCAACTATAGATACCGACAGTGGTCATGCTGTACAGGGCTTCATTCATTCTGTATTTAAAAATTACGTTTCATTAAATCGTAGTAGGAAATTACCGGTCATATTCGATTATTTAACTAATGCTGAACGACCTGATCAGCCTGTGGAGATACAGTTGATGATGGTTTTTGTTGCCTTGGAAAGCCTTAAGGATACTTACGCTAGATCCAAGGGTATACCTTATTTTTGCGGTTATTTTAGGAAATCCCCAAATCCAACAAGAAGAACGCCCACATATAGCTTTGAGGAATTGTTGAAACTTATGATGCATGAGGTTGGTATGCGACGAGGATGGAAACGAATTGTTAAGATGCGAAATGAAATAGTGCATTCAGGTATTTCGCGTAAACCATTTAAGGCGAGGGTTCAGATGTATGATAGGTGTCATGATATTTTGCGTGAATATCTGTTGCGACTTTTGGGGTACAGGGGTGAATATATGTCATATTCTAGACCTAATGTGGCATTGACATTGTGATGTTTCTAATGCGGTAAACACATTTGTGTAAGTCGATGTTTTCTTCAATATTTCAAAACTAGGTTTTTAATTGGCGCGATAAGATACACTTAATATCTTATCGACCTTAATTTTTATTGTCAATAGAATCAAAATATGACTCTAGGCGTTCAGTCTCTTGATTGATCTGGGTGTTTCTGAGGCGATAAATGCACCGATTGATTTGGGGTATGGTTTTATTGCAAAAGTGTCTGTCTTTGGAGATCTATAGGTCTAAGCGCCGTCTGATTTTTTATTGATAAAATTATGTAAGCTATCATAGGTCAACTCTATCTCTTTCAATTCATTCAAGAAGTCATCGTAGGTTATTATTTTAATGCTTTTGGTTTTTCCATTGCAGTCCACTGATAGGGACGACTTCCTCCACTCGTATCTTTTTTTTGTGTATTCATCTTTTTCTAGAAATTTATTTCTCCCTATGATTAAAACACCATCAAAATCATAGGTCTCGGTTTTGAAATGTCTTAGCCTTTCATCTGGGCTGGTGGAATCAAACCAATGCATCCAATCGATGATTTGATTGAATCCTGTATTGAACCTGCTCGCCCATGGGAGCGTTTTTGTGTCTGATTCCTGATCAAAGATGGACCCTCTCTCAGCAGGTTCTAATTCAATAGCAACCACGCGCTTGGTCTTCTGCCAGAGGTATAAGAAATCAGTTCTGAATGCACCTGCGATGCAAAATTCTTTATCGGAATATTGATCTGGTGGAGTTAAGTTATAGCTGTTTGTTAAGTAGGCAGCCATTAAAACTGGCCGATCTCTAAGGAACCTATCTAGTTCCTTTTCTCCAAATTCATCTTTTTCTGCCAACAAGGAATCGAACTCTTTTATTTTATGACTTAGTTCAGCTCTGTCGTATTCAAGTTTCACAAGAGTCATTCCTTACTCCCGTACAGTATATCAACAATAAGAACTCCTTCTTGTGCCAAGGCATCTTTTTTCCGATAGAAAACGGTTAGGTATTGTTCATCTACAATTTTTGATGCATAATAAATTGCCCCCGTACCGGTTTCCATTAATATTTGCGGGGTTTGGTCATGTTTTCCTGATTCAATTTCGTTAATTAGAGAATCGGCCGCATTGGATGCATTTTCTGGCAGGCTGTCTTT
>JANQLF010000140.1 GCA_028280785.1 Planctomycetota bacterium | reverse complement strand
GCCATGACCCTTATCATGAATCTTATACAAGAGTCCACTTGCTGTTTTTTTCACACCTTCCAATTGCTCCGCTTTAACTAAATAAATCTGATCATCAGTCATACCGCTCGTGTCGATTTCCACCGACGTGTTGGCAGCTTCTTCATTAGAGCTATGAGGCGATGGCTCGCTATCAAAACAGCTCGATAAGCAAATTGTTACCAGCACTATGAGAATCATGTCATCACGTTTCATCGGATACTCCTCAGCAATAGCGCTAGTTTGATTTCATCTTCGCCTAGTCAAATAGCTTCGGCGCAGCCTCATACCAGCTGACTAGGATGCTCTGATTCAGGTGATAGATTCGCTTCAATGAGCGAACAGGACACACGCCATGGTTTCATCCTCCATTCCTATCGCTCAGCACAGCATGGTCGCGATCAGATTTATGCGATTGGCTGCCTGCAAAATGGTGAAACCTTTGGTTTAATCGAGCAACACTATCGACCGCATTTCTACATAGCTGCTGAAGAGTTACAGCTAGCACAAACACAACTCGAGCAAGTGCGTGTTGGAGATAGCCAACGACGTGGCATGGATGGCCGTGATCTCCTAGAGATTTCGGCCGACACACAAAGCGCCTTAAGACGCATCAGTAAAAAACTTCAGAATCAAAACATAGCAACCTATGAAGCTGATCTCAGTTTAGAGCGCTCTTATTTTTCAGATAGTCAGATCGTCGGCAGTGTCACGATAAGCGGTACCTGGCAACGCGGTTCGCAAGTCGATTGGATTGTTTACAATCCCGAATTAAGTGTTGCTAGCACCCTGCCTGACTTGGCGGTATTAAGTCTCGATATAGAAACGAATGCTGATGCCACCTTAATAACAGCAATTTCATTTATTGGGCGCGGGCAACGTCAGCAAAATAAATGTAAAAAAGTCTTGGTGCTCGATCCAGACCAAGAAAAACATTCGCTAGATTATATGTTTACCTTTAGTAACGAACGCGCGTTACTCAACGCCTGCATCGAATCTATCAATGCATGTGACCCTGATATTATTACCGGCTGGAATGTCATTGATTTTGATTTCAAAGTAATCGAAGAGCGCTGCAAACAATTGCAGATCCCCCTATTAATTGGTCGTTCTAAAGACGCTGCCTATTATCGTAAAGGTAAACGCTGGGGCACTAGCAAAATGCACGTGCCTGGACGTCAGGTTCTTGATGCTATGCACCTGGTTCGCCATACCTTAAGTCGCTATGAAGATTACAAATTAGAAACAGTTGCGCAGGCCACACTTGGACGTGGTAAATTATTACAAGCCGATGATGAAATGGATATGCTTGAGCACATCATGCATACCTATCACACTGACAAACAATTATTTGCCGATTATTGCCTAGAGGATGCACAATTAGTTTTCGATATCTTAGATGAAGAAGATCTTATTTTGCTGACGTTAAACCGCGGTGCCTTAACCGGGATGCCACTGGAACGCGCATGGGGCAGTGTAGAAGCATTTGAATATTTATATATTTGCGGTTTACATGAACGCGATTATGTAGCACGCAGTGTCAATGAAGAGGAACGCGATCCCGATCATGCACCAGGTGGTTATGTCATGAATCCTCAAGTTGGATTGTATGATCACATTTTTATTTTTGATTTTAAAAGCCTCTATCCATCGATTATTCGCACCTTTAACATCGATCCGTTAGCCTATACCCAAGCTCAGCAGCTGTCTGAGTATGACGACTGCATCATCGCACCAAATGATGCGGCCTTCGTTCGCCAGCGCGGCATTCTCCCAAATATGCTCGATATTTTTTGGGAGAAACGTGCAACGGCCAAGGCCAATAACAACGATCTTGCTTCTTATACCTATAAAATCGTTATGA
Organism: Planctomycetota bacterium; assembly: GCA_028280785.1. Classification (GTDB taxonomy): domain Bacteria; phylum Planctomycetota; class UBA11346; order UBA11346; family UBA11346; genus JANQLF01. Next base: position 676 of record JANQLF010000140.1, on the reverse strand, counting down.
ATTCTTTTTATGGAGTCCTTGGCAGTTCGGGCTGTCGCTTTGCCAAACCACAATTAGCTGGAGCAATCACTGAATTCGGGCATTTTTGGTTAAAATGGTGCCGTGATGTATTGGAAGACAAAGGCTATGATGTACTCTATGGTGATACCGATTCAGTCTTCGTAGATACACATCTAGACAAGAATATCTCACCTGCCGATGCACAGAAAATCGGCGATGAGATTTGCACAGACATAAATAAACAATTACAAGAATATATCCAAGAACATTATCAGGTACCGTCATTACTTGAATTGGAGTTCGAAAAACATTACCACAAATTGCTCTTGCCACCGTCGCGCGAAGACGATGAGATTGGCCGAGCCAAGGGCTATGCCGGTTTGCTGATTAAAAACGATGAACCGCATGTCGATATCGTCGGCCTCGAAGCCGTGCGCCGTGATTGGACCGACTTTGCTCATGAATTTCAACGGGCGCTATTAGGGCTTCTTTTTGCAGAAAAATCGAGCGAGGACATCGAATCATTTATCAATGCCCAAGTGAATGCCGTGCATGCCGGTGAAAAAGACGAGTTACTTATATATCGCCGCGCCCTGCGCAAACCGGTCGAATCGTATACTAAAACCACACCACCACACGTTAAAGCAGCGCGCATGCTCGATAACCCATCTGGCCT
>JANQLF010000127.1 GCA_028280785.1 Planctomycetota bacterium | reverse complement strand
ATTTAATATCAATAACTTGCTCGATGCTAACGGTGCTGCCGTCAGAACCAAGCAAGAGATTGTCTGTGAGGGGCAAAGCTAGTTACTCAGGTAAGTCGCTTTGCCCGGTTTATCGTATGAGTTCTGTTGTAGCGCAAAGCTATGTAATTTACGGTACAGCAAATACATACGATATCCCAACTAACGTGTGCCCAGCTTGGAATGTGACATATCAATGACATGCTCAGGCACATGCTTGCACTCTGTCTCTTCGTGTTGATATCGAGTATCTGGAGCTGCAGCTTTTTGTTGATGAAAAAGGCGGATTTGCTCTTCGGTCCGATATCAATTGGGGCCTATCGAGTGTTAGGTGGGGCGGTCATTCTGGTCTTGATTGCTCTCTGCTCACGTCAATGGCAGTGGCCAACGCGCAAGCAGATTACCCCGTTGCTTATAATCATAACTATAGGATATATAATACCTTACACTATACAGCCATTTTTGGTCCCGATTTGTGGTAGTGGATTTGTAGGTATGTTGGTGGGCTTTGTACCTCTGATGACCATTCTCGTTTCGATACCATTGCTGCGAATTCGACCAAATCAGCAACAGGCTATAGGAGTCATTGGCGGACTCTGCTGTCTTGGCTTAGTCCTAAAGGATGGCTTTGATCGCCCATTTGAGTGGTGGTATATGCTAATTGGCCTCTTGGTTCCAACAATGTATGCTATTACTAATACAACGGTTAAGAGGAATTTGTCCGATGTGCCCGCCTTAATTTCTAGCTCTTGGTGCCTTGCTGGGGCATCCATTGTGCTTATTCCCATCGGACTCTACTTAGAGCCGATCAAAGATACTGAGCATATTGCCTTACCCATTGCCTGCGTTTCGATTCTAGGCTTGGTTGGTACTGGCTTAGTTATGTTTGCCTTTTACGCCCTCATAAAAATGCGCGGTCCACTGTATGCGGGCCTGGTCGCCTATGTCATTCCGATTGGAGCTGTGCTCATAGGCGGTCTCGATGGTGAATCGATATCTAGTTATCAAATTATGGCCATGATAGGTATTATTGCCATGGTAGTAATGGTTCAGCGCAGCACGCCAGCTTCTCAACAGCCTGATTGACTTGAGGCCTACTGCATAGTAACTCCCGTTATCAAATTTTGAAAGCGGAGTTATCAATGACGGCAACATTCTCTTGTGAACGCATCCAACTCGACCCTCAATATCATTTAGGCAATGCCGGGATCATCGGTCTCTATCCCATTGATGGTGCGGCGTGGTTATGGCACGAGGATGCTCAGGCCCAGTTTGTTGATTTTAAATTGGAACTAGATCTCAAAAAAGAACTTAAATGCGTCATCTCTTTAAGTGCCGATCAACGTTATTCATTTTACATTGATGGTCAGCGCGTTTCGCGTGGTCCAGATCGTGGTGATATTGAACACTGGTCGTTTGCGTCGTATCAAATTTCTCTGCCGGCTGGTAAGCATATTTTATCAGCTTCCGTGTGGCATGTCGGTGAACACGCTCCGCTCGCACAAATTTCTTATAATCCTGGATTTATTTGTCACGCCGATGGTGAAGGCCATGAGCTCATTTCGACAGGCGAGGCTAATTGGCAGGCGAGTAAGCAAAATCACATTTCATTTCAGGGGATTTCTATTCCTTATTATATTGCCATTGGTGACTCAAGTATTGTTGATTGTAATAAACTGATTGAGGCAGAATGGTCTGACGCCAGTGTTGTTCGCAAAACATTGGTCGATAGTTCGACGGGGGTAGCAACCTTGGGTTGGAAATTATGCCCGAGCACATTACCTGAACAAGTTGATCGCTATGTCTCTCCTGGCTCTATTCGTGCAGTAACGAGTGAGTGGAATGATAAAGAGCCCATGCCAAGTAGTGCGTTAAATAACAATGCTATTAATCAGTGGCAGGCAATTATTTCAGGAGATGGGGTAACGGTCCCTGCTAATTCCGATATTAAAGTACTTTGGGACTTAGATGAGTATTATTGCGCCTACCCACATTTACAGTGGTCAGGTGGAAAGGGTGCTCGCATTCATGTCGAATGGGCTGAATCCTTGTATAATAGTTTGGAAATTCATGGCGAAGGTTACCGACGTGATTTACATAAAGGAAATCGCAATGATTTAGACGGTAAAATTTGGCTTGGTTTTGGCGATTCGTTTATAGGTGATGGCCAGCAACAATCACAACAAACATTTTGGTGGCGCGCTGGTCGTTACATTTTACTGCATATTACCACGAAAGATGAAGCATTGGAGCTGTCGAAAATTGAACTCAACGAAACGCGTTATCCCCTGGAATATCAGGGTAGTTTCTCATGCAATGAAGAGAGTATTCAGCCAATTATTGACTTAAGTGTTCGCGGTATGCAGATGTGTTCGCATGAAACCTATATGGACTGCCCGTATTATGAGCAATTAATGTACGTAGGGGACACACGTTTAGAGATGCTCTGTACGCATATTATGGACGCAGATGACCGTCTGGTTAAACGTGGCATTGAATTATTTGATTGGTCGCGTGTAAATTGGGGTTTTATCAATGAGCGCTATCCATCGCATTGGCCGCAACACAGTCCAACTTTTTCTTTGATTTGGGTTTCTTTGTTACACGACTTTGCTTATTGGCGTGATGATGCCGAATGGATTCAAGCACGTTTAATTGGTATGCGTTCGATGCTGGAACATTTTGAACCTTATGTTGATGAAAATGGTTTATTGAATGCCTTGCCTGGTTGGTCATTTATGGATTGGGTTGATGAATGGGATACCGGATATCCACCAGATGGCCGTTGGGGCTGTAGTGGCATCGTTAATTTATTATATCTGATGACATTACGAAAGGCAGCAGATTTAGAGAATCATTTTGGTGAATCAATATTGTCTCAGCGTTATGGGGATAAGTCGAAAACATTATGCCAGAATATAAATAAAGCTTTCTGGAATGACGATCGCAAATTATTTGCAGATAATCTTGCTCACAGTGAATTTAGTGAGCATGCCCAGTGCCTAGCTTTATTGAGCAATGCTGTTGCTGATGAAAACGTCGATGACTGCTTGCAAGCGCTTTTAAGTGAAGCAGACCTCAAGCGCTGCACGGTTTATTTCAGTTATTATTTGTTCGAAACACTTTATAAATTTGGAAAAGAGTCCGAACTTCACGCGAAGTACAGCTTCTGGAAAAATTTACATGATTTAGGCATGCGTACGCCAGTTGAATCACCCGAGCCGAGTCGATCGGATTGCCATGCCTGGGGAAGTCACCCATTACACCATCTGCACGCCAGTGTGGTCGGTGTTCGTCCTGCTAGTCCAGGATTTAAACGTGTTCACATTGCACCATTAATCGGTCAATTCGATAATGTGCGATGTGTCACGCCACATCCAGCGGGTGAAATAACGGTTACTTATACAGCAGGAAAATGGGGTATCGATTTACCAAAGGGTCTTGAGGGTGTATTTGAGATCGCAGGAAAGACCCATTCTTTATCATCTGGTAGTAACAGCGTCGAAAGTTAAATAGACACAGTACTTGTGACCTGGATTTGAGCGTGGCCTCAAGACTAAGGAGCATTATCATAACGAGCAAAAGGCTGATTGGTGATAGACGAAAAACGACCACAGACTGATTCGCATCATAGTATGCGTGAAGCGCTCGAGCAGACCGTTTCGTCCCGTGATTTTTCATCGGCCGCAATGCTGTCATTGGCAGAGCACATGGCCAATCGCAGCGATACGGTTTCGTATGATTTGGTTCGCAATTTATTAGATACGGTTGAGGCGGAAAATTTTGGTACCGAAACTGATTTTCGTTTGGAAACCAACGATGTTACCCTTGCTGAAGATCGAAAAAGTGATGGTGAAGAATCAAATTTAGAATCGGAAGACGGTATTGGTCGCTATAAAGTGCTGGGGCATCTTGGTACCGGTGCATCGGGTCAAGTCTTCGAGGTTTTGGATAACAATTTTGACCGACGCATCGCTGTTAAATTTTTGCATCCACAAGCGGCAGAACGTCCAGACCGAATGTTTGATTTTGTTAATGAAGCGAAGCTAAGTGCACAACTTGAGCATCCGAATATATTACCAATTCATGATGTGAATATTTCTGACAGTGGCATGCTTTATTTTTCGATGCAGAAAGCTGCTGGTCGAACATTAAAAGAATTATTGGATGATTGTGAATTCGATGGCTTTCTCGGCAGAGAGATTAGAGACATTAATGATCGCGTTTCTATAATGATCAAAGTCTGTGATGCTATCGCATATGCGCACAGTAAAACCATTATTCATCAAGATATAAAACCATCTAATATAATGATTGGTCAATATGGTGAAGTGGTATTGGTTGATTGGGGTACGGCTACCTATGTCAGCGAAGTTAAAAGTGGTCGAGGTGAATTGGTTGGTACGCCAATTTATATGTCTCCCGAACAGGCGCGTCGCGAGGCGCCAAGTTATGGTTGTGATATTTATTGTTTAGGTTCAACGCTTTTTCATATTTTGCTCACACGTTTCCCAACGTGGCATAGCGACATCGATCAGTTTTGGGAACTGAAAAAAACAGGCTCACTCAATCGAATTACCCGTGCTGAACGAAATTCTGTACCAGGACCGTTGTTGTCGATTGCATTAAAGGCAATGCAGCCAAAGCCGGAAGATCGCTATAAATCCGTGAATGAAATGCTGCAAGATCTTAAAGCCTTTCAGCAAGGTCAAAAAGTATCTGCGCATCGCGATACCTTAGCTGATAAATGGCGTAGGCTGTATCGTCACAACAAACGTGCTGTGTGGGTAAGTGCGGTCGGCATTGCTTTTATTATTGCGATTAGTGCTGTCTTGTATGTTGAGTTGCTAAAAAGTCAGTCTGAATGGAAATTATTTAAAACTATAAACTTTGATAACACAGATATCGCCGCCGTACAAAAAGACTGGCAGGCTCTGCATCATCGTCGCTTTAATCGCGATACCTTAACCGAGCATCCGATTGTAGGCAACTCTTCATGGAAAATTCATAATGGCGCACTTCAATATACTGATGTGGGTTTACGTGAGGAATTAATTAATTTTACCTATAAAAACCCAATTCCAGGTGATATACGCATCGAATTCGATTTCCGTTCTAACAAAGACAACCAAGTGATGCGTCCTTATATCGCAGGACCAGATAGATTTCAGGCTTATCATATTCATGCCTCAAGTGTTGATGGAAAAACCAGCTACTATATTTCTAGAGGGACCAAGCGTTCTGAAGATAAGGAAAAAGAAATAAATTGGCAGGTGGGTGCATTAGCTGAAAAAGAACTCAATTACGGAATGATGGCAGATACAACCTATCATTTCCGCTTAGAGCGACGTGGAAATAATATCAAATTATATGTAAACAATGAAAAAGTATTTGATGTGCATGATATAGATGTTTTAACTGGTCCTGGTTTCCAACAATTTGGATTTGAATTACCTGGAGGCGGCTCAGTTATCGAAATAGATAATATCGTCGTCTACAACCGGCCGTTAGCACAAAAGGTGAGCCCGTTAACCGTTGCTGACTCGTATTTTAGACTTGGTGATTTCAAACAGGCATTTGAATATTATAAAACGTTGGTTGATGCTTACCCCGGAACCAACGTGCGCGCTCATTCATTGTATAGAATTGGTCGCTGTTATGTTGAATTTGGTGATAGTGATAATGCGGTTTTAGCCTATAAAAAATTATTGGATGAATTCCCGAATCATGAGCTGAAAGATTATGTATTATACGAAATCGGCAGAAGCTACGCATTGAAACGTGAGATTAGCGAGGCGAAATCATGGTTTAAGAAAATAAAAGCAAATGCACACGAAACGGTTCGGCAGTTAACGCTGATCGCTATTATGAATTACTACATCACACCTTATGACGATTTGAGTCATGGTAATCCGGTGCTCATTAAAGAGCCAAAGAAAGTCTTCGAAAATCCAGAGATGATTGCTTATTTGCAACAAGTCGAGCGGGAGTGGGACTATTGGTCAGACGCTCTTCAGGTTAAGTTATTCACTAGCCACCCGATCTGGATGAGTATGCCTTATATGTACCTTCGTTTGGGTCAATTTGATCATGTAATCGCACGCTATAATGGCGCGCCGCGGCATTATCCTGCAAATGATGCGTTCGCTCTTAAGGGTGAGGGTATACGTATTTTAGAGAAATATGGTGATAACCGCAATGTGTTAAAGTGGACACTGCTGCGTTATAAAAAATATGATGAATATTTGAAGGAGTTTGGAGATACGGAAAATAATCTTTCGGCTTATTGGAAAAATACCAAGCAATATGATAAATTACGCGAGCATTTTAGTGATAATGATGGGATGATGGCAGGAATAGCTCTATCAGAAGGCGATTACCAAAAAATTATCGACGAATATCCACACATAACCGAAATTTATATGAAAGCGCTTATGGGCCTTGGCCGCTATAACGAAGTTACTTTAGAGAAATTTTCGACTTATGAACGCGAGGTGAGTCTGGCTATGGTTCTGGCTGGGAAGGAAGAGGAGATCTTCAAAACTAAATACGAGACTAAGCGGGAGCATATTCAGGCGACAGCTCATTTATTACTGAAAGCACTCAAGTCAAATAATCAGGATGAGATTGAATTACAAAAACAGTCACTGGTGGACCGACGTTTTGATTATTGGCGCACTATTACCGAAGCCGTAAGTATTCATAAGTTTGTATTGCCGCATTTCGTTAATTACCTCAAAGATAAAGATGTCGATACATTTAATAAAAATATCGCGTCAATAACAGATCACCCAATACGAAAACAGCTTATTTACTTAAAAGTTGTCCAGGATTGTTTATCTAATGACACGCCAAGTATCCCGGTCGAATTAGAGGATAACAAGATTGCATTTGAATTTCTAAAAGGAATGCGCCAGGAAATATTAGGCAATAAGGGTAAGGCTTTAGATATTTATCAGAATCTAGTCGATACAGTAAAACCGCATTCGCGAAATGTTTTATATGGATATGTTGTCTGGCGATTGGACGAATTAAAGTAGTT
>JANQLF010000119.1 GCA_028280785.1 Planctomycetota bacterium | reverse complement strand
ACTTTATGACTGTGTTCAAGAGCTGCCTGAACCGCGTCACCTTGCTTACCGCCAGCTTGCGCAAAATCAGGTCGACCACCACCACCACCGCCAACGGCTTTAGCTAATTGACCAACCAATTCTCCCGCTGAAATACCTTTTTCATTGAGATCTGCACTGACTGCAACGGCTAATGCAGCTTTCCCATTATTATTTGATCCAAGCACTATACAAAACGACTCGAGTTTATCGCGCATTGCATCAACAACTTGCTTTAATGATTTTGCATCAACACCGTCAAATATGCCCATGTAAAAATCATGCCCAGCAACGTCACGTTTTGCTGCGATAATGTCATCCACTGCTTCTTGCGCTTTGTTTCCTGCAGCTTCTTCATTGAGCTTACGCAATTGTTTAATTTGTTTTTGTAAAGATTGGCAACGTTCAACCAATAAATTGCCACTTATTTCAACGCTCGCATTTACCTGATCAGCCAAAGCTTGAGCCTCAGCTGACAAAGTTTCTAAACGCTCGATTAATCCGTCAGTTTGCAATTTTAGCAATTGAGCTAAAGCCGGTAATTGACCGACATCCGCTGTTTCTGCACCAAGTAATTCAGCACAACGCGTTGCCACATCGCGCTCAGCTTGCTCTAATTGTTCAGCAGCATCACCACTTACTGCCAAGATACGTCTAATTCCAGCAGATGACGCCTCGTCTTTTAACAATTTAAATTGTTTGATCTCAGCGGTATTACTGACATGGCAACCACCACAGAATTCCAAAGAAACATCCGCAGTTCCCATGGTTACAATGCGCACGTCGTCACCATATTTTTCGCCAAACTGGGCTTTAGCACCAAGCGCTTTCGCTTCTTCAATTGGCAAGACCTGTGTTTTAACATCATGCCCAGCTTGAATTGCCGCATTAACCCAATCTTCAACTTTCTGAAGATCTTCTTTTTTCGGCGCCTGTGGGTTATTATAGTCAAAACGTAAATTTTCAGGACCAACATTTGAGCCCTGCTGCGAGACATGATCGCCAATTATTTTATAAAGCGCGCTATGTAAAAGATGAGTTGCACTGTGGTTGGCCTGAGAAGCAACACGCAATGATTCGTTTACCGAAGCTTGGACCTTACCTGGCTTAGCTACACCCTCGATCACTGTACCACTATGAATAAATAACTGGTCATCTTTTTCTGTGCTCGTTACATCGATTTTAAATCCGTCGCCTACTACAACGCCTTTATCACCAACTTGACCACCACCTTCTGCATAGAACGGTGTTGGCGATAATGCAAAACGGACTTTTGATCCCGTATCAGCTGATTCAACCTCATCTCCGTCTTTTTCTAGTAAGACAAGCTCTACGTCTGCGGAGAAATTATCGTAGCCTATAAACTCAGTCGCACCTAAACGTGGCTTTGCTTCCTGCAAAGCGGTGCTGGTAAATACATCATCAGGACCACCACCGGATATTTTAATAAATTCGTCCCAGCGCTTTTGAAATTGGTCTTCATCCAAGCTTATAGATTCTTTTTCTAATAAGTCTTCAATAACTTCTTTAGGAAGTCCGTGAGTTGTAACCAGCTCAAAAGCGTCATCTCCACTAAAGTGCCCTGACTTACTTTCGCGGTGTTGCTCAAGACACTTAGCAAACACATCGAGGCTTTTTCTTAATGTCTGACGGAATCCCGCCTCTTCCGCCTCAAGCGTTTGCTCAATTAATTCTTGGCGCTTCAATATATCTGGATAAGCAGCACCCATCACTCCGCAAACTTTTTCAACTATTTTATACAAGACCGTTTCGTGGACACCTAGTTTATCGATGTCTAAAGTTGCACGTCTAATCAAACGTCGGACTACATAACCACGACCAATATTTTTAGGAATCGCGCCATCATTAATACAGAAGCTTACCGCCCGCACGTGGTCACAAACACGACGCAACAAGGTGTTAACCTGCTTCTGCTCTTCATTCTCAGCACTTTCAACATAAACGACATCGGCAAGTTTACAGATATGTTGAATAATCTGCTGAAATTCATCAGTATCAAAGTTATTGGTCTTACCTTGCAATACACAAGCAATGCGCTCTAAACCCATACCCGTGTCTATGTTTTGTCGACCAAGCTCTTCTAAGGTGTAGCGACCATCATCGTTCATGGGTTCAGCAACATTGAATTGCGGGAATACGAGATTCCATACCTCAACAAAACGATCACTCCCTGACGTTAAATTGTCATTCGGATTATCGTTATTTTGAAAGTCCCAGAAAATTTCACTACAGCATCCACCTGGTCCAAATGGCCCAGCACTTGGCGCATCAGCTGGCCAAAAGTTATCGGCGTCACCCATACGGAATATGCGATCTTCAGGAATACCTACTTCCTTGGTCCAAATATCGTATGCTTCGTCATCAATTTCATGTACTGAAATAGAGAGGCGCTCTTGGGGCAGATCGAGTACTTCCGTTAAGAATTCCCAAGCCCAGGTAATCGCTTCACGCTTGAAATAATCATTGAAACTAAAATTGCCCAACATCTCGAAAAAAGTGTGATGACGAGGTGTACGACCAACTTCCATAATGTCATTGGTACGAATTACTTTTTGACAGGTTACCGCTCGTGTAAAATCATGGCTGCCGCGACCAAGGAACATGTCCTTGAATTGGGCCATACCAGCAACGGTAAATAATATAGTAGGATCATTTTCAGGAATTAATGATGCGCTCGGATAATGGGTATGACCCTTATCCTTGAAAAACTCTATATAAGCAGAACGCAGTTCCTGCGTTGTCATCGATTTAGGCATTAGCTACAAAAACTCCTCTATACTGCCTCTGCAAAGCCCCTTCTCGACGAAAGGCGCGGCAATTTAGAGTACCATGACCTAAAAACAAGTGCTAATGGTGGATATTCTTATGTAAACACTTGAATATTTAAAATTGGAGTAATTTTCTCTTAACCATTATTATATCAATATTTACATATTTTCAGAGTAAATAAACTCAGTAAATAGTTTATAACTATTGTAATAATAGTTGAAAATAGCAATTTTCACAATCTTATTCTACACAAAAATATCGACCAAATTCCATCATTGATCATAAGTCGAATCAGACACCTCGCTTGCAAAAAAATAATTCGAAAGATAAACACAAACCCTTGTACGGACCGTAGCTCAGCCTGGTAGAGCGCTACGCTGGGGGTGTAGAGGTCGCAAGTTCGAGTCTTGTCGGTCCGACCAAGAAGAAAAAGGAAGCAATGTTATTCACGTTGCTTCCTTTTTTATTTAAACGGAACTTGCGAGCTCTACACCTCTTGGGGTTTAGAGGTGAATTCCGTAAATGCGAAGCATTTAGAAAGCCATAGGCATGGCTTTCGGCGGAAGAATAGGCAACTCTATGTTGCCGTGGAGAATTCTAATTAGGAAGAATAGCCGACTTTAGTTGCCGTGGACGCAAGTTCGAGTCTTGTCGGTCCGACCAAGAAGAAAAAGGAAGCAATGTTATTCACGTTGCTTCCTTTTTTATTTTAACGGAACTTGCGAGACCACTTTATGTGGACGTGGACGTAAGTGAGCGGAATTCCTCAACTAAACCAATTTTCAAAATACCACCTACCACATCGAAACAGCACTAACCTCTTCTTTCTCCCTCAGCCAACTTCGCTCAAGAATCACACCCTTATCACGTAATTTTTCCTGCAACAAATCCACCCGCATTTCACCAAATGAATTATCTTTAATTTGCATCGCACTGGCCACGCCACTCGCTTCACCACTGACCGCACAGGTTTGTATCGCTCGTGTAACATCACAGACAGTCTTATCAGCAGAAATACAACGACCTGCTGCAAATACATTAGCCACACCCTCGGCACGAATTGCACGAAATGGAATCGGGTATACCGGACCACGGCGGCGCCAGTCACCGGTTAAACCAATGCAGTCTTCCATCCAGGTGTGTATATGTTCTTCAGCCATTGAAAATGAATTCTTTAAGCGACGCGTCATACGAATATCAGGAATGGATGGCAGATTAATCGGATAAATTGCATCCTCAGGACTTTCTTCACGCAGCTTTAATAAATTATCGATAAGCATACGCCTCGATTGCAGCACCTGCTCGGTTAATTGCTTATGATCAACGCCATCAAAATATGGGCCTTCTGATTTTCCACCGCGTCCATGTTCTTTATCATAGCGCTTGGAAAATGGTTTTAATTTCAAACGACCGTTGTGCACCAAATAGTGCCAAGCCGCCAGAACATTACCCGTAAACGTTTCGGTTTCACAGCCCGCTAAATGACAGATATCAGCATCACCACTCGCATCGATTACGCTCTTTGCCTCAAGGGCTATGCGACCACTTTTATTTTCGACAATGACATGAGTAATAAGATCAACATTACGCACAACCTGACAAAGCCGCGTGTCGTACATCAAAGTAATTCCGGAATCAGTTAGCAACTGCTCCATATAGAGTTGAAAAGATGCAGGATTAAAACTACTAAATAAACGCTTGGATTTACGCTCTTCAAGATCACCACCCTCGTTCCAGCACTCGGGTACCGGAACAAAACCAGCCACCACATCGGTTTGATGAATATCAGACTCAGACAAACGCAGTAATTCTTCGGCTAAACCGCCCATAACCTGATTGCCACGACCATCACAAAGCGGCAAGTATTTAACCACGTTACCCAAGGTCGCCAAACCACCGAGACCAAACATTTTTTCAATCAAAACGACACTGACTCCCTCGCGCGCTGCGGCGAGCGCCGCACTGACACCAGCAATGCCGCCACCAACAACGACGACATCATAAGATGCATCAACAAGAATTTCACGAGCTGGTTCTGTAATTGAAAAGGCCATTAGTCGACTCCATGCGCTGCGAGTAATTTAAATACCGTATCTGTTAATTGTTGTTTCTTTTTCTTGACCACTTTGACATCACGCTGATTCCATTGCACCGTAAATGATGCAGTGAATATCCCATCAGCATTATACAATGGCACCCCTGCGCGAATATGTGATTTGTCACGACTCGGTAAAAACACGATGCGATTTTTTTGCGTTTGCTTAATTGCCTTTAAGAGCGAGCTATAATCACCCCACAGCGCAGAACCATAGGTCTCAAAGGCGTAGGTATCGAAATAATGCTGACGCTCTTCATCCGACCAAAAAGCCAAGTGCACTAACGAACCAACCGAGGTATACGGCGGTAACATCGTATTAAGGTTTTCCTGTAAAACCGAGCCACCGTCTTTGGTAATATTTTTTTGAATCTGCACATGCCCACCTTGAAAGGCACAATAAAACACCGAAGCACCGGATAAGGCTTTATGTATCGCGTACATTAAATCCTGCACACCTTGGTGAAAGGCATCTTCCTCAACGCCAGCCGACAAACGCAGCAACGCTTTACCCAGAAAATAGCGCACCGGTTTTTCTTCACGCCGTACATAGTCAGCAGCAACCATGGTCTGGACGATGTGAAATGCAGCTGGTACTGAACAGGATAAATGATCAGCAAGCTCATTCAGCTCACAGCCATCGGGATGCTGGGCTAGGTAATCCAACAGGGACATCCCCTTTTGCAGTGCTTTCACCGGTTTGTACTGTGGCATAGTTATTAACCTATAGTTAATTAATAATTAAGTATAGAATAACTCTAAACATTTCGAGTGCAAACATTATCAAAACGCTTGTATTTACAAGGATTTAGAACGTAAAATTAACCTATGCTTAAAAAGAAATAACCCGGTGTCACCATGGCACCGGGTTATTCAAAGTCAGCATTAACGACCAAGGAGCTGCTGACTTACCAATTCTCACCTAGCAATTCAAAGTAGGCCTGGGCGTGATTACATGCTGGGCAGACTTTTGGCGCCTCTTCGTCTTCATGTAGATAGCCACAGTTCACACATCGCCAGGTGTGCTTCCCGTTGCGCTTGAACACCTTTCCTGCTTCGAGATTTTCAGCCAGCTCTTTATATCGCTTCCCATGCTGTTTTTCAGCAATCGCTATGGCCTCAAAGACCGCGGCTATTTTCTCGAATCCCTCATCTCGTGCTGTCTGCGCAAACGCGGGGTACATCTCTGTCCATTCGTGCTCTTCACCAGCTGCCGCTGCTTGCAAATTCTCTAGGGTACTGCCTACAACGCCGGCCGGGAATGCTGCTTGAATGGAAACCTCACCTCCCGCTAAAAATTTGAAGAAACGCTTCGCATGTTCTTTTTCCTGTGCAGCCGTTTCTTCAAATATTTGGGAAATTTGAACCAGCCCCTCTTTCTTCGCTTTACTCGCATAATAGGTATAGCGATTGCGCGCTTGCGATTCACCAGCAAACGCGGTGACTAAATTCTTTTCAGTCTGCGTTCCAGCGAGGCTAGTCATGGTCAATCCTCCTTTCGGATTCACCTTTCAGTATACAAACCATTTCTTCATTGCTGCATAATGCTCAACGAATTTAGCTTATTATTCATGACATGCATTGATATGCATGCACTCATGCAGACATGGCACAGGGATGTTCCCAGACCTGTGAATCATCCTCCAATTTCGAACTGCGATAGGTTGCTATCATCGACCAACGATCTTTACCGCTGAGATTAGGATGTGAGGCGTGCACCAGACAATCATGAAATAACAAAGCATCGCCTTTGTTTAATAAAACATCTTCTGCCAAAGATTCATCAACTTCAGCAAGGCGATTACCAAATTTCATTTCTTGATGTTTATCATGCTGCCATTCACCCTGTTTATGTGTCCCTGGAATAATACGCAGACATCCATTGTTAATCGTGCAATCATCCAAGGCCACCCACAACGAATATTTTTCAACACCACCCCAATAGGGTCGATCTTGATGCCACGGGCTGGCAAAATTACGTGTCGCATCTTTAATCACCGTTTTTACACTCAAAAATTCAGGGTCGGTAATACCTAAATCCTGCAGCTCAGTTGCCAAACGTGTCTCAATACAAGCGCCCAAATACCACTGCGGGCACTGCTCAGCCATATAGACCTCTACGCCCGTATCCGGATAGGAAAACAAATTTTGGCAATTTTCCTTTATTTCCTGTGCTTCTTGGGGCTTATACCAGCCCTTCAGAATGACATACCCAAGGTCTTGTAATTGTTGGCGCTGTTTGTTTTCTTGCATCTTTCGCTGCTCCTAACGCCTCATTCTAAGCACTTTGACTAGCGGTCGTTAGGGAATCCTTTGCAAATATGTCGCAAATCTTATCATATGCATATGCCAGCCCTATCCTCTCCCGTCGAACACATCAGCGACTTCCTACATATTCAGATGGATGCCCACCACCGTGGATCCGCACGAACACCACCCGGCCATGTTTTGCATTATCTGTTTAAAGGTCATTACCAATTAACTATCAATGGTCACTTACTCAGCGCCAAGGCTGGTGATTACATCATCTACCACGATATCGAAGAAGTCGAATGGATCGAAAATAACGTAGCCGTCGATTTTTATTCAATTGTATTTACCGCAGACGACATTCCCTACATGCCATTTGATAAGCGCATTAAGCAGGCTCAGTTAATTGACAAACAGCGCATCGCTCAGGCATACATAGATTTTCATGCCGAAAAACAATCCTCCTTTGAAATGTTCAGTCTTTTATATGACATGCTCACCGATTTTTACAGTGATCATGATGAATCCTCAGAAGTTACGCAGAGCAATGATTGGCGACAACTCGAACAACAACTGCGCCGGCAACAATCATTCAGACCGACACTCAATCAATGCACAGCATTATCAGGCATGTCTTCCGCAACACTAAGCCGCACTTGTCATGCCACCTATGGGCAAAGTCCCATGCAGCGATTGCAATTTATTCGCATCGAACAAGCGAAAAGTCTGTTACAATTAAGCCCGATGAATATTTCTCAAATAGCAAATTTTTTGGACTATCCACGTGTTCATGAATTTTCTCGTGAATTTAAACAGCAAACGGGCGAATCACCCAAGGTTTACCGCGCGCGTATTCAAAACCAATAAATCAATTATTGCTGATAGGACGCTTGGCGATCGATAAATTCGCGGAATTTTTGATTGGCGATATCGATATCAAAGGTGCGATGTTTCAAATCATTCGTACACATTTCCATCATCGCATCAAAGGTAATATCACCGATAGGCTGAAAACCACTACGGTCATTTGTAGCAATTGCGCGTAATATAGCTTTTTGATTTTCAATGGTTTTACGCGAACGATCGATGTGTTTGGCAAACGGATGCTTACCAGTTACCAGCTCATAAACCATGATCGCCCACGAATACACATCCCCAGCAATACCAATGGTATGTGCGGCCTTCCCCGTCATCACGAAATAAGCTTGTTCTGGGCTGCAATATTTTGGCGTTAAAAATGCATTATCTTCCTGCTTGTCACGGCGGCTACGCCAGCGGGCTATGCCAAAGTCAGCGATCTTAGCTTTTTCCGGACCGAATATTAAAACGTTCTGCGGTTTAATATCACGGTGCGCCACTTCAAATTTATGCGCCTCACGAATACCATCAGTTGCATCAGCCAGACCACGCCACAAGCCAATGCGAGTAAATCCCGGTAAGGCACTGACCCGACGCACCACTTTATCTAAACTGCCAAACGCGGCACGCTCGATAATCATGAACGGTACCACTTCGAGTGGGAAAAATTGCATTAAATCTTCAGGTAAATTTTTAGGCACATCTATATCGCCATAATCGAGTACTTCCAAGATCGAAGGACTACGGCGTGAGAGCAACATGGTTTTTTCACACTCAACTTTAAAGGTGCCATATTCACTGACCGCATCACGCATGTCATCAACTGCCAAGGTCAAAATTTTAATCGCAACTTCTTCACCCTGGAAAATACCACCATAGACGACTGTATGCTTAGAGGCTTCAGCAATTGGTTCGCGCAGCTGCACCCCATACGACAAGAAAATCTCTTTTAAAGTCGCATCAAAAATAGCTTGATGCACTTTACGCTTGGCTAGGCCGGCACTTTTAAAGTTGCCGACTAGCTGTGCAGCAGTCGTTGTATCATCGGGTGTCCCTAAATGACCTTTTTTAGCCATGACGGTAGTCTGTGAGTGGTTTGGAAACAGGCAAGACCATCAGTTTTTAAATGCAGGCTAAATTCCATGGCCTTCAATTCATGTATGGCATGATTAGTAATTCCACGATGTGCCACGACCATTCCTCGCCATAGGTGTTCACAGACCCCTCGCCCTTGGCTAATCGGTCCACTATAATCTAAATAAAACCGGCGATGTGGCTTATTTTCAATCCATTGCATGTTTATCTGAGATGTTTTATGGCTAAGCGAATGAAGCCGCGGATATATTGACCAACAACCGCACTGGTGTCCATCAGCGAGTATACAATCCAGATGCCAACCCTGTGCATCTTGGTGACGCAAAATACTCAGCGATCGTCGAATCACGACGTTATATCTGCTGGAAGTAAGCCCTGGTCCATCGCCTTTTGCCAATCGTCAACGCTCAATACGTTTGATTTATCAACGAGCATAATTGGAATACCATCTTCAACAGGATAAGATCGGCGACTATCGGCATCAGTAGAAACTAATGTGTTGTTTACAAATTTGAGCGGGGCCTTGGTTTCTGGGCAAACAAGAATTTTAAATAACTCGAGATGAAATGGTAAACTCATTTATCTGCCTCTCTTTATGCAAACACTATCGTTCGATTGCTAATTGGCAAAACGCGTTTTTGTAAATGCATGCGCAATGCATGCGCCAATACCTGCCGCTCTAAATCACGGCCCTTACGTATCATATCATCTACGGTATCGCGATGACTGACGCGACAGACATTTTGTTCAATGATCGGACCCTCATCCAATGCACTGGTTACGTAATGTGCTGTTGCACCTATAATTTTCACACCGCGCTCTTTCGCCTGATGATATGGCCGTGCACCGGCAAATGCGGGTAAAAACGAATGATGGATATTGATAATGTGATGCTGCCAACGCTCAACAAATTCGGCTGATAAAATTTGCATATACCGAGCCAAAACCACCGTATCGATTTTATATTCTTCCAATACAGCCTGCTGCTTAGCTTCTGCACTCGCTTTATCATCTGCCGTTACAGGAATATGAACATAAGGAATCGAGAACGATTCAGCCAATGATTTCAAATTATCATGATTGGAAATAATGACCTGAATACGCCCTGATAATTCACCCATCTCTTGGCGCATAATTAAATCATGCACACAATGACTTGCCTTACTGCAAAAAACAGCAATACGCTCTTCCTGATCATCAAACATGAGTTGATGTTCCATCTGGTATTTGTCGGCAATAGCATTTAACGCATCTGCAATCTCATCCCGGCCGAGTGCAAATCCATCCAATTCCCACACCAGCCGCATATAAAAACGACCATCGAGCTCCTCAGTATGCTGATCAGCGTCGATAATGTTGCCGCCATGTTCATGCACGAATTGAGACAAGGTTGCTACCAAGCCAGTCCGGTCTTCGCAATTCACCAATAAAATCGCATGCGTCATGAGCAGCAGTACAGGTAGATTAAACTACAGCGCAAGGCTCAAGGCAAAAGTCACAAATCTCTAGTATAGCTGTTTTTAGAATGATCGCTCCAGTATGAACTTGCGTAGGAGATCACTACAGGCAATCGACCTCCATGCTAACAGACTTAAACGACCGCGACAACGGACATGGACTAGGCATAGCGAAAGTCAGTCCATTATCACACGTCTCAGAACAAGGAGAGCTCTATGCAACGCGTTGCCTTCACACTCATCGAAATGCTGGTGGTCATGGCAATTCTCGTAGCGCTTGCAGGTATGCTCATTCCGGTCGTCGTTGGTGCTGGTGAAACAGCAGACAACGCACACTGTCAAAATAATCTTACGCAATTAGGCAAAGCCATTTTAGATTGGCGCATAAAAGTTAGAGCTGGCGGAGATAAATTCCCAGGTCGACTCATGTGGCTCAGTGATGAGACAAAGGGCGGTTCTGATTTAGTTGGAAATTTTGATATATATAAGTGCCCTCACGATGACAGCCTCGGCACTGATCCAGACATGGGCCGTCTTCCCAGTTGGAACGCAAGTTGGCCAAGTGCATCGATCCCTTTTGAAAGTGGGTCGAGTTATTTTTATGAAGTCAGCAATCTTGATTTACCATGGGGTGGACACACCAACGCTAAAGGCGATCCGCTGTCTTGGGTAGAATGGAAACGTTGGCAAAGAAATTTCGGTAATGTACCACCAAATTACGACGATAATTATCCTACCAAGACTGGTGGTAAACCGTTCCCCGCATCGGCCATGCCGATTATACGCTGCTTCCATCATTTTGAATGGGACGAAGTAAACGATCCAACATCCTATCCAGAGGTATTCAATGTCTCTTGGGGCTGTAATTTCTTTAAATGTTCGCCGAAATGGGAAGAAGACGTTCCGGCTTCACCTTGATTTTTTAAACCAATACACCTTGCGCTGCTGATCATGGTCTGGGCCCAATAAACTTGGCCAGCAGTCTTCAAAGTCTAATGCTGCATGCGCAGCAAGTTCTTTTAATTCATCACCATCATATAAGCGCACACGCTCGGTGTATTGACGCTTCAGCTCTCCATTAGCGCGAATTTCCACGTCTTTAGCTACGTATTTCTCTTCTAAACGTCGGCGTTCAGTTATGTGCAGACCACTGTCAGTATGCTTTTCTGATTCAGGAACCAAGGTTTCGCGTACATGGGCTGGGTCCGGTAAATCCAGCATTAATAAACCATCGTCCAACAAAGCATCAGATAAATCATGCAGCACTTTATGATTCTGTTCGTCTACAAAATAACCAAAAGCAGTAAAGAATAAGGTTATTGCTGCAAAATGTTGCTTAAACGGCAAAAAACGAATATCAGCTTGAAATAAACGTCCGGCTAATTGCTGACGCTCGCTCGCCACATCAAGCAAATCTTTGCTGTAATCAAAGGCTAAAATATTAAAGCCCATATCAGCCAATGCCGCTGCATGACGACCATTGCCACAACATGCATCTAAAATTGGGCCGTGTTCTTTATTTAATTTTTTTCCTACACCCTGTGCTTCTGCAATTGCGCTTTCATCATTTCGATGTGCATAAATTTCTAAATATTCGGCCTGAAAGGCTTCGCTCCACCAATTATCTTCACTGGACATAGCTCAAATAGTGATTGATTTTTTGCGGGCTCAATGCTTTGATTTTCATGGGCGCGATCCCAGGGGAAATAATTCGAATACGGCATGTGTCCCAGGAAGGTCGAACCCCAGTTCGACCAGCAACACTCTTCTTGGTCGAACTGGGGTTCGACCCTCCCGGCACTTCGCAGTTACCGAAGGTAAATATTTAAATACCATAAAAAACCCGGGCTCTTTCGAGACCGGGCTGCTGTGAATGCCGGACCATGGATTACGCGCGAGCGCGGTGGTGATCGGCTTGTTTATCGTGTAATCGGCGCAACTGCTTAGCGCACTTATCTTCGACGCCATCAATTGCAGAATACACGGTTTCTTCTTCTTTATGTGCTGCCATGTCGTGGTGGTTTGGTAAATGCATTTCAACATCTACACGAAAACCATGTCTGTCTGCTTCTCTAATTTTAACATGCATTCGTTTTAAACTCGGGTGAAATCGCGATAAATTACTTAGTTTTTCCTCCACATATTTTTTTACTTTGTCTGAAACTTCATAATGAACACCGGAAACAGTAACCTCCGCCATGCAAACCTCCAATTTGGGCTCTACCATTCCCCTGCTTGATAGAGCATGAGATGTCGATTCAGGGGAATCACCGCCCATACTACCCAAAACGGCATTCCAGTCAAACCCTGGAAATGCATACTTAGTCATCATCGAGCGCATAATCGAGTGTTCAGAGACACCGCTTGGAAGCGCTTGAGATAAGGCTTGAAGCGTCAGACTGACACGCATGGGTCACGCCGATACACTCATCAAAGCAGCTGATCAGTTGCGCAAAGCCGTTGATAAACTCAGCTTCTCCGAGCCAACTGCTTACATTTACAACCCTTTACGTTACGCCTGGGCACCACACAAGGCCTACATTGAGCGCTATGGCGATAGTCGCAAAAAAGTCCTGTTTATGGGTATGAACCCAGGACCCTTCGGCATGGCTCAAACTGGGATCCCCTTTGGTGAGATTGCTGCCATTCGCGATTGGATGAACATCGAGGAACCAGTAAAGAAACCTAAGCCTGAGCATCCGAAACGTCCGGTGGATGGATTTGCCTGCACCCGATCTGAAGTCAGCGGTCGCCGTCTCTGGGGAGCCTTCGCCGATCGCTTTGGCACAGCCAAGGCGTTTTTCAAAGATCACTTTGTCATCAACTTTTGCCCCCTGGTTTTCATGGAAGAGGGCGGCAAGAATCGAACCCCTGATAAACTTCCCGCCGATGAGCGCAGTGAACTTGAGTTGATCTGTCAAAAGCACCTGCGTGCCTGTGTAAGCTGTCTCGAGCCTGACTACATCGTTGGCATCGGCCGCTTTGCCGAAGACCAAGCCAACGCCTGCTGCGCAGATATGGGCGCAACGATCACTCGTATTCTCCACCCCAGCCCGGCAAGCCCGTTAGCGAATAAAGGATGGGCAGAAAAAGCGACAGCCGAACTCCAAGCTGCTGGTATTTGGTGATTATCTTCACATTCATCAACCATCTTTACCATAAATTCATATAACTAATTGCATTTAGTGCTTATGTTAAGAGATCTTTTTGGAGAAATATGAACATACGTCGCATTGCAATCGTAGAAGATGAACCGGATATAGCTGAAATCATCGCCTATAACCTCGGTCGTGAAGGCTTTGAAGTTCAACATGCAGAGCATGGGACCGAAGGTCTGAAAATGATCAAAGAATGGAAACCGGACCTCGCGATTCTCGACATCATGCTGCCTGGCATGGATGGGGTTGAAATCTGCCGCAATATTCGCCAAGCAGAGAATATACGCGACATTCCGATTATCATGCTCAGTGCTAAGGATGATGAAATCGATGTAGTTCTTGGACTGCGCATGGGCGCAGATGACTACATCACCAAACCATTCAGCCCGCGTGAATTAATCGAACGCGTTAAAGCCATACTCCGACGCCGTCGTATCAACGATGATTCTAGCGAAAATCAGCTGGCCTATGGACCACTGAGCGTCGACAAGGACCGCCATGAGGTCAAATTAATTGATGACAATATCGATTTAACCGCTACCGAATTTAAAATACTCAGCTGTCTTGTCGAACGACCAGGACGCGTATTTAAACGCGATGATCTCCTATCACGCGTTCTTGGCGATGATGCCATTGTGATTGATAGAACCATTGATGTGCATATTCGCAGTATCCGGAAAAAATTCGGCGATCATCGTGATTTGATTGAAACTGTTCGAGGCGTAGGGTATCGCTTTAAAGATATTGAAAGCCTTTGACATCCTCAATGAAGCCACTCCCTAGTCTGATAATCATTGGTCTAGCCATCATAGGGTCCCTATCTCTCCATGGCTATTTACACGATCAGGCCTGGACTCAAGCACGCTCATTGCTTCATCAAGTCTTGCATGGCATAAACAAAGAAATATCGAATAAAAAAATCGAACCCTCTGATTGGTCGCTATTAATTAAAGCGAGCCAAGACGTCAACTACCTGCGATTGACTATTATTGACAGCAGCGGAATCGTTGTTGCAGATAATCACGGCGATCCAAGCCAAATGGACAATCACTCTCTTAGACCAGAGATCAAGGAAGCGAGTAAAAGCAACTTACATACAGGCAGCAGCATTCGAACAAGTCGTTCCACTGGCGTCGAATATCTCTACCTTGCTGAAGCCTATTATTTCGAACAAAACCTAGCTGGCTATATACGACTGGCTCTACCGACAAAACACATTGAAAGCAACGTTTTCCCGCATTTCATCGGACTCGTTGTACCTATGTACATCATGCTTTTAATTATTGGGGTATTATGGCACGCATTAATTAATAAACCAAACACCGATACTTTAAGAACTGATGCCCCACCACTACCATATAAGCAGACTCGTCATGACAGCAGTGAATTTGATAATGTCATCTGGCAAAAAGACCGAGCATTTAATCTCCCAGCAATGCTCAACTCATTAAGCGAAGGCATCATTGCTGTTAACAGCAATGAAGAAGTCGTCTATATCAACAAAGCAGCTACTAAAATATTACAAACTTCAGAATCAGACGCACTTGGTCAGTCCGTATGGAACATCAGTCGCATCAATATTATTCCCGAGACTATACACGAATGCATTAAACAACGCAGTGATCAATTTCACGAATTTCAAGTGTTGCAACAAGTGAAGGAATCTCATTACGGCCTATCTGTTACCCCTATCATTCAAAACCAAGAAGATGAAGAAAATATATATGCAGCCGTAGCAATTCTTGATGACATCAGTGATGAGCAACGTCTTAACGGAATTCGACGCAATTTCTTCACCAATGTTTCACATGAGCTCAAAACACCACTCGCTGTCATACGAGGTGTGATTGAAACCATGATTGATGACAAAGACATGCCCAATGAGCAACAGCATAAATTTTTAGAAAAAGCATTTAGTCAGTGCGAACGGCTCAATGTACTAGTCGGTGATATTTTAACCGTTTCCAGACTTGAAGATCTCGAATCGCTGCAAGAAAGCGAATCAGTCTCTCTGAGTGGTTTATTGCGCGAATGCGCCAACAATTTGACCAACCGCGCCGAGCAAAAGGGCATTAGCATCGAAGCCAGTATTCCCGATGAGCAGTGCCCTATTAATGGTGATCGCGAATTAATCCAACAAGCTATCGATAATTTATTAAGCAATGCCATAAACTACTCGCCAACCAAGAGTAAAATAAAAGCCAATCTCGAAGCTAAATTTGACTGCTACATCATTAGCATTGTCGATAACGGACCCGGTATCCCCCCCCACGCTCTAGAGCGAATTTTTGAACGCTTTTACCGTGTTGATAAGGCACGTTCACGGCAAGTAGGTGGAACTGGACTTGGACTTTCCATTGCCAAACATGCTGTAGCGCTGCATGGAGGTGCTATCTCCGTTCAGAGCGAAGTCTCCAAAGGATCAACTTTTATAATTCAACTCCCTCGACCACAAAATAGTGGAGCCAATCATGTTAATTGATAAAGAACTCGAACTGTTACATAAAGAATTTGTAAGCATGGGTAATATGGTTTATGAAACCCTGCGTATCGCTACCATCGCAGTGATAAATGGTGAATCAGACCATGTAAGAGAAATAATTGAAAAAGACGAAATCATAGATGGCCGTGAAAACACCATTGACAACCACTGCATTAAGCTTTGGGCAACACAAGCTCCTGTTGCAGAAGATTTACGATTTATCTTTTCTATTATTCGATCTACCAATGAATTAGAAAGGCTTGGCGATCACGCCAAAGACATAGGCCGCAGTGTCAAACGTGCCCTTCAGCATGGTGAACTTCATTTGGTTAAAGCGATTACCGACTCATGTCAAACAGTGCTGGATCAGTTGGATTCAGCACTTCAAGCCTATCAAAAAAAGGACAGTGAAAAAGCTCGTAAAATACGTGAAGAGTCAAAAGCAAGCAAATCATCTTTTAACCAATTAAACGAAGAAATTACTAGCCTTCTTAATGAAAAACGTTATCCCAAGGGCATGCTTGTTGAGACCCTGGTCATGGGACAACACCTACGTCGCATTCATGCCCTCATAGGAAATATTTGCAAGAACACGGTTTATTTCCTAGAAGGCGAGGTCATGAAGCATAAAGGCCGTGAACATCCTTTAACCGATGCTTAACAATCACATTAACCTTATCTTCACACTCAGCTTACCGAAACTTTTTTTGCCTTAATATTTTATCTTACACAATCCGTGCTTTCCTAAACTTTCTTGAGAAAGGAACTAGTTCTATGAGCTTACGCTCTGCCCTTGTGCCAAGCTTGCTGGCGCTTACCCCTTTAGCAGCCTGGAGTGCTGTTGAAATCTCTGACGATGTTGAACTCAAAGTAAGCATGCGTCTGCAAACTCGTATTGAAATGGCTAGCGCAAGCGATGCTGCCGGTAACGATTTTGACATCTGGGAACCAGGTAGTGTATCTGAAGATGATGTCAATCAAATCAATATGATGATTCGTCGCGCACGCCTTTACCTTAAAGGTAAATACAAAGACGACCTCAAGTTCAATTTGACATTCATGGCTGATGAACTCGGTGCCAATGACGACAAAGACCCCACTGGTGTTGATGTTCGTTATGCATGGATTGCTAAAGAAATAAAAAATGGCGACTTGAAGCACACTGTTTTGTTTGGCTTAAATAAACCTTGGTTTGTTTCTGCTGACACCGACAGCTCTTCTAAAATGCTTTTTGCCACCAACCGTCAAACTGCTCAGTACAATCACGGTCGCCAAGTACTTTTGTCTTACAAAGTATCTAGCCCAATGTTCACCTTCGGTGTCAATCTGTCTGAAGATGAAGACGCAGCTGGTACTGGCACTAGTACAGACAACAACGACTTAGAAATGTCTTTCCGTGTGGAGACAGGCTTTTCTGAAGAAAATACCTTAAGCAAGCGCCAAGAGTCTTTTCTTGGTAAAGACGGCTTCGGTCACTTACTTGGCTTCGGCTTTGGTACTCGTACTGACAACAGCGATGTAGCCGATGACGACGGTCACGATACTTTCGTCGTTGATTACAATCTTCACATGGATCAATTGAGCTTGAATGCTGATTTAATTTCACGTTCAAATGATGATGATACTGACGTATTATCTATATTGGTTCAAGCTGGTTGGGCGATTCCAGGTGATGACATGATCATTGAACCTGCACTTCGTTTAGCTCTTATAGACAACGACACCGATAACGATGACGAACAAACCGTTTACACTGAAGAAGGCGGTGCATCAGGCATGTACATTGATGCTGGCGTTAACCTCTACTTCGATGGACACAATAACAAATTAAACCTTGGTTTGGTAAGCTACAGCCCTGAAGACGGCGATGGCGACGCAACTGTATTCCGCGTCCAACACCAATTAAACTTTTAAGCTTATCCACACATTTAAGCTTAACGTACGCATGAATAAATCACCCAGCCAAAAGGCTGGGTGATTTATTGATATAGCGAATTTGTTTGAATCTTAGCCTTTGTCTACTTCGCTCTTAGTATTAGTCACTAAGACCAAGACCAAAACAATAAAGGCATTTATTTTCATACTCTGAATCTGTCGGGCTACCGCCAATGAACGGTCCGAGCTACTTGCGAGGGATTTTTCGTAACGAAGCGCAGTAAAATAGTGAAGCCAAAGGCAAGCGAGGAGCCCGAGGACGAAGTCCTCGAAACAAAAAGCTTTTACCCAAATCGGCCAGACACATACTCACCGGTATCATGCAAATGCGGATTAGTGAATATATCACTGGTTGGTCCGTATTCGATCAAGCGACCCAAATACATGAACGCTGTGAAATCACTGGCTCGAGCGGCTTGTTGCATGTTATGCGTCACAATTAATACCGTATAGGAACCTTTAAGCTCGTGAATTAACTCTTCTATTTTACCCGTAGCAATTGGGTCGAGCGCCGAACATGGCTCGTCCATCAATAACACTTCAGGATCTGAGGCAATGGCACGAGCTATACACAAACGCTGTTGTTGACCACCTGACATACCCAAAGCATTTTCATCAAGGCGATCCTTTACTTCATCCCAAATTGCAGCCTTACGCAAGCTACGCTCACACACCTCTTCTAAGCGAGCTTTATTACGCTCCCCACTTATGCGCAATGGATACACCACATTCTCAAAAATACTCATTGGAAATGGATTCGGTTTTTGAAATACCATTCCCATACGCTTACGCAATTCGATAACATCTACGTTTGGATCATAAATTGATTCACCATTCAATTTCATATCGCCAGATATGCGAACAATATCAATGAGATCATTCATACGATTCACTGATCGTAATAATGTAGACTTACCGCAACCCGATGGGCCAATCAGCGCAGTAATCTGCATTGAAGGAATTACCATATTATTATTAAATAGCGCCTGTTTCTCACCATAATGTAAATTGAAATTTTCAACGGAAAGAATCGGGTCAACATCATCCAAAGCTTTATGAATATGTGACCCCACCTCTTCGCCATTGGCGATCGCTTTTACAATACTTTTTGTATCTTGTGGCATATCGAACCTCAGAACGTTTGGATATTAAATCGTTTATTAAGTTTATTACGCAGACGAATCGCAATGATGTTTAACACAGCAACCATAACAATTAAAAGCAAAGTAGTCGTAAACACCATCGGCTTAGCCGCCTCGGAGTCCTGACTGTGATAACTCAAATCATAGATGTGGAATCCGAGATGCATAAAACTAGCTGATGGATCGGTTGGCAATTCAGCGGCCATCTTCACTGCACCAACCAACATCAATGGAGCCACCTCACCGGCACCACGTGCCATGGCTAATATAGTACCCGTTAAAATACCTGGCAAGGATCGTGGTAAAACAATGCGCCAAATCGTTTGCCATTTCGAAGCACCACAGCCATAGCTTCCTTCGCGCATCGAATTAGGCACCGCAGACAGCGCTTCCTCAGTTGCAACAATGACGACTGGTAATGTTAACAAAGCCAAAGTACAGGCAGCCCATAAAATACCGCCCTTCTTAAATACCGGCAGCGCTTCATGAACATGAGCAGGATAAAATGTTTGATCAACCCAGTCACCAACAATGTAACAAATAAACCCAAGTCCAAATACACCAAATACAATAGATGGCACCCCAGCAAGATTATTTATCGCAATGCGAACCGTACTTAATAACGGGCCCTTCTTTGCATATTCACGCATATACAACGCCGCAATGACCCCAAACGGAACCACGAACATGGTCATTAATAATGTCATCACCACGGTACCAAATAAAGCCGGCCAAATACCCCCCTGGCTATTCGCCTGACGCGGATCATCAGTTAAAAATTCCCACCAACGCGACAAATAGACACCTGTTTTACTAAATAAGCCAGCCCTGTTAGGCGCATAAATACGGACAATCTCAGCCACAGGAATTTCAAGCGTTTTTCCATCGCCCGTTTGCATACGTATTTGATATTTACTATTTTCTAATTTAAGTGCATCAATTTCACCCAGGATTACTTGCGAATCTTTACTAATTCGTGCTTTTGCTGATTCATAAGCATCAAGCGCTGCCTTATGCTCAGCTGAATCCTCACCACTCTCAAGCATAACCTCTATTGCGTACATGCGCGCATCAGTCTCTTCATGTCGAAGGTCACCAAGCGCATGTTTCTCCAATGCACGGCGCTTCTTAAAGCGGCTCTGAACTTCGGCCAAAACTTTATGCAAGGCATCCCACGTCTCTTTGCTACCTTCGACAGAAACCTGACCATCAATGACAAAAGCCTGTGGGTAACCAATAAAAGGTTTTTTACTTAAGCGCTCCATAAAGCACAGCCACTCAGGATCGCTTTGTTTAGTGATTAAATTTGCATCTATCCAATCAAAATGTGTACCTGAAACATCATAGTTACATGTTCGCACCATGATGCGGTCACTATTGCCGTTCGTTATAATTGGCTGCAACTCCTTTTGTATTTCTGTAGACAAATTGCCGAAAGCACCCTCAGGTAATTCGTAAGATTCTTCAATATGTACTTCACCCGAAATAACCGCATTATTTTTTAATTGATATTCGGTAAGATCACGTGGCCAGAAGGTACTCATGCCCATCCACAAAATATAGGCAAGGAAACCCAGGATCATCAGCACACAAAGTACCAGCGCCGATCCGGTAAGCCAAACCATCGGCTCACCGTAATAGAATAAAGCTGCGCCGCCGAGACCTTTTTTTGCAGATTGAGTATCACTCATAGCGACACCGCCTTTTTGCGGAACTGCGTTCGGATATATTCAGCAAATGTATTTAGAACAAAGGTCATAATAAACAGCACCAACGCTGATAAAAATAGAGTCCGATAATGCGTACTATCTACAACTGATTCCGGCAACTCAGACGCGATATTAGCAGAAAGCGTTTTAAATCCACTAAACATATTCCAACTCTTCGTTGGAGTATTACCTGCCACCATGAGCATAATCATGGTTTCGCCAATCGCTCGCCCGAGACCAACCATAATTGCAGAAAACAAACCACTCATTGCCGTAGGCACCACCACACGCATAGCCGTTTGCCAAGGAGTCGCACCCGCGCCTAATGAAGCCGCACGTAAATGTGACGGGACACTACTCAATGCATCATCGGCAATGGTATAAATAATCGGAATGATAGCGAAGGCCATCATGAAACCGACCACTAAAGCGTTACGCGTTTCGTAGATATTAAATAGATTATTCGGGCCACGAGATTCAAAGCCGCACAGCACAATGAATCCCGCCAATAGTGCGGCAATCACAACTGTAGCAGCAATCGCAATTACAAACTTCACTAAGTCCACCATTGCACAGGTAGCAACAGAGCCGCCTCGATTCTTATCAATGAGCCATGGCTTTATCCAACGAGCCAAGGCATACATAACAAAACAAATAGATATCGGTAAACACAGATAGAAAATACCACCAAATGCATCACCTTCGCCATCCAGCCATGCAATAAAATTACCTGCAAATAAAGCATTCTCTGCCATATACCCTACACCAGATGAAATGAGCCACCCAATCGCAAAGCAAGGCACCGCGATTATCCATAGTCGCTGTCTATTTAATTTTGTTTTAACTTGGCGCGGTAACAGCTGCATTAAATATGCGGCTGCACCCACACATAACGGCAATATAAAAAATGCCGATAAGACTGTTACGACATAATCCTTCATCCATACTGAAATAATTATGCCACCCAGAAAACCGAGA
Source organism: Planctomycetota bacterium (assembly GCA_028280785.1). Classification (GTDB taxonomy): domain Bacteria; phylum Planctomycetota; class UBA11346; order UBA11346; family UBA11346; genus JANQLF01. The sequence goes on along the minus strand of JANQLF010000119.1, from coordinate 3,500 downwards.
ACCACTGATGGTAAACTTGCCATCATTTCAATAATTGGCTTCACAGTCCGTTTTGTTCGTGGTGCCATAAACTCACTGCTGTAAATAGCTGCAGCAAGTGCCACCGGTACACCAAATAGTAATGAATAAAAGGTCCCTTTAAGCGTGCCAAATACCAACGGCCATAAGCCCAATTTCGGCTCAGCGTCATCCGAAGCACTAGAAGATTGCCACACGGTTTCGGGCCCCTCATAACCTTCATACCAAACCGGAAAGAATAAACTTGAAAAAGTAACATCTGGATGCTTTGCATCCAAACGTGTTAAATTCATTTTATCTGCGCCCAACAGCACAAAACCATCATCTTTCGGCGCTATAGCCGCACCTAATGATTCCTCCACACCGATATCATCATATAAAACACGCTCGCTTGTCACATGAACCATACGCGCTGTATTGTTGGCGTAGGTAAAAAGCGCTAAGCGCTGACGGCGTGAGCTTGCAATGTTTCGTATTGCGGATCCTGAACCATTAAATAAATGCCCCTCTTGCCACACCCGTGAATCCTTGGTTTCGGCATCTTTTGGCTCAGATAAAAACCATGCAGATACATCACCATTCTCGTAACCAAGCAGCAACGTATTACGACCAAGGAAACGGCCAACAGCTGTAACATCACCGCGTGCCTGATCGCCAATACGAGTAAGCTTACTCTGTTCAGCCAAGTAAGCTTCATCATCTAATAAATTAAAGCGCTCGCTATAAGCATTTTCCCAAACCAATAAGACATACTCACCCTGACCAACCAACACAATTTGTAACGGCGTTCCCAATTTATCAGAATAAACAAAAGGCAGGTTTCGACTTTCTAATTTTTTTGTCTTTTGCATGGTCATGAAGTTAACTTTTTCCACAACCTTATGGATAGCTATTTTATTCTGGTCATCGTAGGTTGCGATCACTGGACCCGATGTCGACATGGTCAAATCAATTTTATTAATTTGATTAGAGCCTCCAACAGACAACGGTTCGTCAACGGTAACCGTTAATGTCGTTTGACGCCACAAACGACTTGGTGTTTTAAATACCACCCCAAGACCGCGGCGTTTAAACTCACCGACTGCCATCTCATGGTAATCACTTTCGATCTGTTCTTTATCAAAAAAGGAATTAATAAATTCAATTTTCCCAATGCGAATAGTCCCATCAGCAAATCCTGCAACAATAATATTATGAATCGTCGACACGGTAATTGCAGTAGGTTTGTTCTCACCAAATAGATTCTGACCATGTACGTATTCGCCTGATTTTGCATCAAAAATTTGCAATGTACCGCTATCACTAATCGACCAGATTAACGACTGATCATCGTCCATCCCGATAAATCGTGGGATTTCTTTATAATCAACAGCTGCAGTCGAAACTGCCTGTGTATCGGCAGGCATAAACATTGGACCCACCACCCACACTAAAAAGAAAAATACCATGAGCACTGCTGCTATGGTACCTATGCCGCCAATGGTAATGACGTGATGCGCTATCTTATCTAATAGAAGCATCCACTTTGAACTACGACGATGCTTTGCTATTTCTGCCTTTTTCTCAGTCATGAGCTTGGGTAGTTGTCCAATCTGCTAATCAGATGTTGAATGTACGAAACAGACCTCGCCGCAGTATCGGCATACTGTGCGGCGAGGCATGCAATCAATCTTCGATTCTTGCTCGAGCTCTTATTTGAGATCGACTATCGCTAATGCGTGATCAGCAACTGCTGCAGGAATTGGAAGGTAACCATCTTTAACTACTTCAGCTTGACCTTGCTTGCTGAATATGAATTTGATAAATTCAGCACGTAATGGATCGAGTTTTTGATTTGGCTTGAAGTTTACGCTTAAAAGTAAAGGGCGCGCAAGTGGATAGTTGCCATTATATGCATTTCCAGGAGTAGCATCGAAAATAGTGTCGGCCGTTTTGCCAAGAGGCACTGCGCGAACATCAGCAGTCTTGTATCCGATACCAGAGTAACCGATACCAAATTTATCTTTAGCAACACCCTGAACGACTGCTGAAGAACCCGGCTGCTCTTTAACGCTGTCTTTAAAGTCACCTTTAGCTAATGCATGCTTCTTAAAGTAGCCATAGGTACCAGAAGCTGGGTTACGACCATAGGTAGAAACGCTAGCAGCAGTAAAGTCACCAGACAAACCAAGTTGTCCCCACTTAGTAACGTCTTCGCTACCACTCTTACGAGTTTTTGAAAAGATGCCGTCTACTTGTTTAAGGGTTAGGTTTTTAATTGGGTTATCTTTATTAACGTACACTGCCAACATGTCGATTGAAGTTGGGAGCTGCACAGGCTTGTAACCAAAAGCAGAAACGAATTTATCTACTTCTTTTTGCTTCATCGCGCGGCTCATTGGGCCGAAGGTTGAAGTACCATTAATAAGTGCAGGTGGTGCTGTTGAAGAGCCCTTGCCTTCAATTTCGATTTGAACATTTGGGTAGAACTTTTGGAAGCCCTCACCCCAAAGTGCCATCATGTTGTTCATGGTATCTGAACCAACACTCTTAATGCTGCCAGAAACACCACCGGCAACTGGTTTGTAATCTGGTAATTTAGGATCAACGGTTACGGCTGCAGAGAGACAAGAAACTGCAACGGCAATCAGCAAAATACTGCGTAAGCTTGCTGTAAGGTTCACGGAAAACTCCTGTGTGGGTTAAGGTAATAGCCGGGAGTATAACACGAATTGTTTGCTGCGTATGTCGTGAATGTTAATTTTGTGTTAAGAAAAATCTGTATTTAACCCCTTAATCACACGAATATGAAGAAATATATCAGACTATTTGGTTAAATAGTGACTTATATGAAGGAGCTGCCTAGCTTTGTCAGCAATGCCACTTTAATGCCAGCCATGCAGGCCCCGCAAATTCTTGCTCTCGACCTCGATGGCACCCTTCTTTGCCACAGAAGATCCACCCTTTCTGTTGCGCACGAGCGTCTTATTCGACAGGTTCAATCACTTGGCATCGACATCGTCCTGGTTACAGGACGCTCACTACTGACAACCGCACCCATTCATCAACGGCTCGGTCTCGATACTCCCTTAGTTTGCTTTAACGGATCTTGGATTGGTTATCCGGATAAACGCTGCATCGCCCAAACACGGCTCAGTGCGCAGGACGTTCGTGACGCCGTTGAGATTTTAATTAAATATCCGGGATCGATCAGTGCTTATCCAGATATGTATAAATGGATCATGCATCAAATCTGCCCGACCACTGAAAATTGGGCAGATATTTATCAAACTACCATCCACGTTGATCGCCAAGCCTTTGATGACTGGCAAGAACCGAGCCTGAAAATTCTCTATGGCTGTGATGAAGAAATAACAAATACCATAATCCAAGAACTACGGCAACGCTTTCAAGACCGATTTCATATTGTTAAAAGTCAAGATGATCGATTTGAGATCTTACCGCATGTGAATAAGCACACCGGACTGAGTGCCCTCGCCGAT
>JANQLF010000086.1 GCA_028280785.1 Planctomycetota bacterium | reverse complement strand
GCTTTATTAATCAACAAATTTTGGAGCATGACATGAAACACTTTAAAAAAATTATGGCTTTCATAACGCTGGGCATCATATTGCTAAGCCCATTGAGTTACGCAACCAACGAAATACATATAGGAAATTGTGCAACACCTCAGCACAATATGGATATGGGAAAAGTGCTTGCTGATTTAGACCAAGAAATGTTTACCGGTAATTTTGGCTTCACACAGTTGGTAGACAAACTACCAGATGAAGTTGCTAAATCGAGGGACTTGCTGATTGTTTGCCCGTACAGCGAAAAAGACCCTTTTATATGGACGCCATACAAACGCACAGGTTTTCTATTGCCTGCAGGCACCGAACAAACGGTCAGATGTGCGAGTAAAGGTGCATGGGGCGGCGACGAATGCAAACTCAGAGCATTTTACTTGTCACTTAATGATTTGAAGAAATTTGAAATATCAAATTTTACCGTTAGCGTCCTTACCGCCAACCCTAAAACTCTAGTTGGGGAGCTTTTGGTGGGTGAATTTGCTCAGGAACTAACAGGTGGAACATTGCCACAATTTTGTCGCGCAACGAATTTTGGCAAACTTGTTGGCGTAAAAGCTCCAAAGTTAAAAAAGATTAAGAAAAATTCCCGCAAACTATTTCTGCCAAAAAGCAAAAAGGATCTTACTATTCTCAACGGCAGTTATTGTGAAGACATTCAACCAACAGCTTTTTGTCAGGCTAACAATGGTAAAAAAATTGGCATCAAAAATTACTTCATGGGAGATTTTATGAGCGCCCCCGCTGAAGGCAATGCATTAAAACGAACAGGCATCTTTGGACACGACCCAGAAGCCCCCTCCTTTTTAAGCGTTACAATAGAAGGAACAGGTACCTTTGATGAGGAAGAGTTATTTACCGTTGAATGCGATCAACACAATTCAAATGTCTCATTTAAAACCAGCACAGGTAAATACTTATCGGTAGCTAATGGACGGCTCGAGCAAGTAAGTAAAGCAAGCCCAGGATTTACCGAACTTTTTTGGCCTGATCATCAGGCACCCGCTGGACAGGATAAGAGCGTTAATTTTTTTGACTTGCGTACATACCAAGGGACTTATGTCAACCCGTATATCAATGACTACCATTATCGGGTAGGGGCAGACGGCAATACAGTGAATACAAATTTTTACGCTGTCGATCCTTTTCACCCTGCCGATGATCAAACCAGATTAGAGAATGACTTGTATGCGGATAAAATTGTTAGTGATACAAAATATTCAAATCCATTTATAGCATTATCATTACAGCCAAAAGATGAGGACAAATTCAATCCGGACACCCAAAAAGCACGTTACTGGAATCTAATTCATGTTCAGGGTCGCCAATTTCGATTAAAGAATTTATACAATGACGTTTTGGGAGTGCGTGACGGCAATTTAAGGACTGTACACAATGCAAATTACTCTTGGGAATTTATCCCTACAGCCAAGGAAGGTTTTTATCAAATGCGCAGTGTTGATGCACCGGCGTATTATCTGCGTACGGATGGCAATCGGCCCATGATAGCCACCAATATCGATCCCGAAGATCGCAGCAGTTATTGGAAGGTAGAGGATCGCGTTAAATCAAATGCCACTCGTATGAATATCGGCTTACAAAACCTAAACGGTAATTTCCTGAGCGTGAACTCGCCAAATTTTATTGATCGGCACACACAAAATGTGTTTATGGGCGCTAATACGCTGGGTGCTAAAGAGTCCTTGTTACTAAAATCCAGTAGTAATTTGATCAGCGGTTGTATTGAATCAGGCGATAAAGTTTCGTTGAATACGGTGTATGGCACCGTGTTGGAAGAAAATATTGTCGGCAGTATTCTCGCCAATACCTCAGCCAGGGAAAAACCGCCGGAGGCTGTCGATGACAATGGCATGTTCTTTAATCTCAAGATTACCAACGATATCGACGGTAATGGCTGTGCTGATATCGGTGATACTATTGCGCTGCAAACGCTCAGTGGTGGGTATGTTTCTGCTGTCGAAGGCGCTTATGCATCCACCAATGCCGAGATAAGCGATGATGAACAATTTGTACTGACTGAAGGAAGTGTCGCCTACAACGAATCTGATCAAATAAATATCGCCCCGGGCAAAACGGCGAAGCTGTCGTCAACGCATCATGCCGGGCCGGCTGCTAAAGCAATCGATGGCGTTAGTGACTACGGTTTTGCCCACACAGCGAACGCCCGCGCCGGCGAATGGTGGCAGATAGATCTTGGTGCGATTTATGATATTGGCAGCAGCGACTGGTATAACCGTACCGAATGCTGCAGTGATCGCATGCGTGACTACACCATTCAGATATCGATTGATGGCGCCAGCTGGTTTGATATCAATCATCAAACCACCCAGATGGGCTGGCCTACGAAAATCGATATCAATGCACCGGCGCGCTATGTGCGTCTGCGTCAAAACCTCAATGACTACATTAACTTTGCCGAAGTAAAAATTTATGGCGAGCTTGCGCCTATACGCAATGTTGCGCTGAATAAACCCACCAGCGCGTCTTCAGTCTGGTACGACCTTATCCCCGCTAAGGCAGTGGACGGTAATACCTCTGAGCTGGGTGCTCATACTGAACATCCAGGTACTGACCAATGGTGGCAAGTGGATTTGGGCCATATTCACCTGCTAACCACCAGCGACTGGTACAACCGCGTAGACTGCTGTGCGTATCGCATGGACAATTACACCATTAAAGGTTCGCTGGATGGCATCACCTGGTTTGATATCAGTCATCAAAGCACGCAGATGGGTTTACCAACACGTATTGATATGCATAACGTCTATGCGCGTTACGTGAGATTGGTGCAAAATAAACACAGCTACATTAACTTCAATGAAGTGAAGATCTACGGTGTACCCGTGTTAGCGAATGTGGCCTTAAACAAACCTACGTGGTTGTCGAGTGAGCATCATTCAGGTTTATTTCCTGCTTCGAAGGCCGTCAATGGTGCTCCTATTTTATTTGATTGCTCCGGCCGTGAGGCCGCTTTGAAACTGTCGTTGCAGGAGGAGGTACAAGATCACGATCGGTAGCGACGCGA
>JANQLF010000083.1 GCA_028280785.1 Planctomycetota bacterium | reverse complement strand
GCGTAGTGGTTGATGAAATTCATTCGCTGGCCCGTGATAAGCGGGGCTCGCATTTATCCTTGAGCCTAGAGCGCCTCGATCATTTATGTGGTCGTAAGCCCCAACGCATTGGCCTTAGTGCAACGCAGTCACCAATTGAAGACATTGCTCGCTTCTTATGCGGCAAACAACAGCCATGTGAAATCATTAATGAAGGCCACATTCGCAAACTCGACCTCGGTATCGAAGTACCACCGAGTGAATTATCTTCGGTCTGTTCACACGAGCAGTGGGCAGAAATCCATACGCGCTTACATGAATTAATCGATGAACATCGCAGCACCCTGATTTTTGTGAATACACGCAAAATGGCCGAACGTCTTTCTTATAAACTAAGCGAAGAACTCGGTGAAAATGCAGTTGCCAGTCATCACGGATCATTATCAAAAGAAATTCGTCATGATGCTGAGCAGCGCTTAAAAAATGGCACGCTGAAAGCCATTGTCGCGACTGCCTCGCTCGAACTTGGCATCGACATCGGTTATATTGATTTAGTTTGTCAAATTGGTTCCCCGCGCAGCATCGCTACGTTTCTACAACGCATCGGTCGCAGTGGACACAACATTGGTGCGACACCCAAGGCGCGCATTTTTGCCTTAAGTCGCGATGAATTACTCGAGGCCTTCGCTCTGTGCCGTGCGATTAAACGCGGACGACTCGATGCCATCGAAATTCCTTACAATGCCTTAGATATTTTAGCGCAGCAAATTGTTGCGACCTGTGCCAACGAACAGTGGAATGAAGACGATCTCTATCAATTAGTGACCGAGTCGAGTTCCTACGCAGATTTAACGCGTGAAGATTTTGATTCAGTCATTCGCATGCTCAGCGATGGCTTTTCACAAGCCGATCGACGCTTCGCGTATTTACACCGCGATGGTATTCATAAATCGGTTAGCGCACGTAAAGGTGCACGCTTAGCTGCCGTTATGAATGCAGGTGCAATTCCTGAGCAAGCGCTTTACCGTGTGGTCAATATTGATGATGGCGCCTTTGTCGGAACGGTTGATGAAGACTTTGCTATCGAACGCCAACCGGGGCATGTATTTTTGCTCGGTAATACCTCATGGATGATTCAACATGTGCGCGGCACTACAGTCTCCGTACGCGATGCCAATGGCTCGCCACCCACGGCACCATTTTGGTTTGGTGAAGCACCAGGACGCAGCATCGAATTATCTGAAGAGATTTCTTCAATTCGTTTAGACATCGGCAAACAATTACCAGAAATTCCCGATGATGACCCGGTAACCAATTGCGAATATATTAAAGATGTCATGGCCCTTGATCCAGCGGTATATAAACAGGCGCGTCAATGGTTAGCTGATGAAGTTGATGACAATGATTGGGCCGGATTGCAAGCGATTCACTACATAGCCGTTCAACAATCAGCGATGGGCATATTACCAAGTCAGCAACAAGTAGTCTTTGAACGTTTCTTTGACGAAACCGCTGGCATGCAATTAGTTATTCATGCCCCCTTTGGCATGCGGGTTAATCGCGCCTGGGGCCTGAGTATTCGTAAATCATTTTGTCGCAGCTTCGATTTTGAATTACAAGCACTCGCCGACGACGATGGTATTGTTTTATCACTTGGCCGTAACCAAAGCTTTCCGATTGATCAATTATTTGGATTTTTACGTCCAGAGAATGTCCGCCGTTTACTCGAACAGGCTTTTTTACAAGTGCCTTTATTTCAAGCACGCTGGCGTTGGAATTGTAATCGTTCACTCGCCGTCTTAAAAATGCGCTCGGGTAAAAAAATCCCACCTGCTCTGCAACGCTTTCGTGCTGAAGATTTATTAACCGCTGTCTTCCCGGCATCGACCCAATGCTTTGAGCACATCACCGGTGACATTGACATTCCTTACGAACATCCGCTGGTTAAAGAAAGCATGGAAAACTGCTTATATGAAGCCGCGGACTTAAAGCGCTTTACTGAAATCCTACAAAAAATTCAAGATGGAGCGATCGAATTAGTCGCCCGTGAAAGTCGCGAACCATCGCCGTTCGCTTATGAACGCTTGAATGCCAACTCCTATGCCTTTCTCGATGATGCTCCACTCGAGGATCGACGTACACGCGCGCTGCAACAGCGCCGCCACTTTTCCATCGATGATTTCAAAGATCTGCGCCAATTAGATGTCGATGCGATTAAACAGGTGCGTGACGAAGCCTGGCCCATTGTTCGCGATAAAGAAGAAATGCATGAAGCCTTATTATGTATGGGCATTATCGCCGAATCAGAATACAAGCAGTGGCAGCTTCACCTTGATGCATTGATTCAAGATCAACGCGCATGCTACCTACACATTGATGGCAAAGCGTTTTGTTGCGCTGCTGAATATATTCCCATGGTCAGCATGGTTTACGAAGACCGCGTTTCTTTTGCATCTCAGATCGATATTCCACAAGAATTCCATGACAAGTGGGATTGTGATAAAGCTTGCAGTTTTATTGTGCGTTCGCGCGTTGCTGTGAAACCAATTATTCCAGCAAGCGATATCGCTGATTACACTTTGATTAATCTCAGTATGGTTGAAGCGCAATTACAAGCCATTGAAGCCGAAGGTGAATTAATTCGCGGCTCTTTTTCTGATAATGCCATTGCTAATGAGACCATTGAATGGTGCGAACGGCGCATGCTGCAACGCATTCATCGCATGACTATCGATGGGTTACGCGAACGAATTAAACCGGTTTCAGTTAAAGACTACATGCGGTTTTTATTCCGTTATCAGGGCATCATAAGCCAACGCCAAGATCGTCAGGGATTAATCGATACCGTTGCTCAACTACAGGGTTTTGAAAGTGCGGCAGGTGCTTGGGAAAAAGAAATATTTGCCCTACGCATTGAAGATTACCAGCAGCAATTCCTCGATGATATTTGCAGTAACGGTATGTTGGTTTGGGGTCGCATGCAGCTTAACAGCATACAAAAAGGCCTGGCGGTTAATCGCAGTGTACCGATCGCACTGTGCATGCGCGAAGATCTCGAATGGATTTTACCAGCGGAGCAAAATCAAAAGCTAAATCAAGAACAAGAACTCGCACCACGCAGTCTCAGCGTTTATCAAGCACTCATCGAGCATGGCGCTCAATTCACCCATGAATTACAACAACGCAGTCAATTACTGCCCACCGAACTCGAAGACTGCTTGGCTGATTTAGTTCGTCGCGGTTTAGTCAGTGCTGATAATTTTGCTGCGCTGCGTCCGTTTTTACGCGACAGCAAACATAAAAACAAAGTTAAAAAATATAAACAAGCAGGTCCACTTGGCAGGCATCACTATCGAGCCGGTGGACGCTGGACCTTATTTCCTGGATTAATTAATCAGCCAAGTGAACAAGGACGTGTTGAAGCGTGGGCTTGGCAATTACTCGATCGTTATGGTGTTGTCTGTCGAGATATATTAGCACGTGAACAACTCGCACCTGCCTGGGGTGAATTGTCACGCTTTTATCGTCAACTCGAACATCGTGGCGAAATTCGCGGCGGCCGCTTTATCAGCGGTGTTGGCGGTGAACAATTTGCCCGTGAAGGTATAATTGAAGAACTACGCCGCGTACGTGATCAGCGAGATGGTGAAGAACTCGTGGTTATCTCCGCAGCCGATCCTTTAAATCTCGTCGGAATTTTAAGCGAAGGCAAACGCATTGGCCATCAGCGCAACGTCACACTCTTATACCGTCGCGGAGAATATCTGGCTAGCTTTGAAGATGGGGATGTGCATTTCCATGCCCAAGTGGCAGCTGATAATCAATGGTTTTATTCAAAATTATTGCAGGCTCCACCAGCAACACGACGTGAATTAATTCGTCAACAAGACGATATTCGTCGCAAGCACGCTTGATACTAAAAAATAACTAACGAGGAATTTCATTGTAGTTAACTAGTATGAGTATTGGTCTTAGTCCATTGCTAACGCAATTCTTGGTCTTAGCTACGGTCTCGGGCACTAAGACAAAGACCAAGACTAAGACACATACTAGTTTGCTATTTTTACTCCATTAACTGCCTCATCGCCGCCAAACCATCTTTTGCTACTACTGCGGCGTCCTGATTCCACAGGTCTTGGTTGAATAATTCCAAGGACAAAAAACCATTGTATTCAACGCTGTTCAAAGCAGATCTCACTGTTGGCCAATCAACAATACCCGCACCGGGCATGACGCGATCAGCATCGGTAATGGTTTCACGCGTTGGCTCGGCTGGATAGTCATTCATGTGCACCAAAGCAATGGTGTCCTTGCCGCAATGGTTTAACGCTGCGTGCGGCGTACCTTTTTTATGCATGTGATAAATATCTGCCAATAAACAGGCTTCGGGCATGCCTGATTCCACTACGACCATTAATGCTTCGCCTAGATGACCAAGACTCTGTGCCGGTCCCCAAAATTCTAATATAGGTATCACATCAAATTCACGGCCGAGTTGAATTAATTCACGATAACGATCGACGGCATCCCATAAATCTAAACCGCCTTGTTTGGTCCAGCCCATCGGCGGTGCAGCGATATGCTTGCAGCCAAGCTCTTGTGCTATTGCAAAACAACGACGCGCTTCTTCAAAACCAGTCTTGCGCGCAACTTCGTCATCGACGCTCCATTCATAAAAACCAATTAAATCAACAATAGTTAGGTTTTTATCTTCGGCTTGTTTTCGTAGATCACTTAATTGGCCACCACTCTCTACATAAGCGTCTAATTCACGGATCCACGGCTCAACACCGTCGTAACCACAATCAGCTAACATATCGATGGATTCAGGCATCGTGAGCCCCTGCTCACGTATGGTCGGGGTATTCATGCAGTATTTCATATGAAAAACTCTATGCTCCTACAGCCCCTGTAAATATTTTGCTGTATACATAAACTTATCATTATATGCAGTGCATTTGTGTATCTATCTCGCAAAGACACAAAAGTGACCCGAGTTTTATAAATGCTCTCACGGAGACACTGAGGCACGGAGTATTTAAATTTAAAGATTACTCCTTCCACTAATACATACCGACGGAACAAACCATCGTCATCATTCTTTAATTCCTCTGTGGCTCCGTGTCTCTGTGAGAAATATAAAAAGAAAATTCACACGATTAATCGTGATGTTGCTGACGGTAAGCACGTGGACTCATACCGACCTCACGTTTAAACGCTGTACTGAAATAATTACTATCCTGAAAGCCACAGGTATAAGCAATCTCGGTAATACTTTCATTGGTACTGCGCAGCATCACCTGGGCACGCTGACAGCGAAAATCCAATAAATGCTGACGAAAGGTTTTATCACTTAAGCGCGTTATTAAGGATCCAAGATAATTAGCGTGAACTCGTAGTTGCCCGGCTAATCCGGCCAAACTAATATCTTTTGGATAATGCATTTCTATAAACTGATGCATGGCCTGGACATAAAAATGCTCTGATTTCTTTTTACCTAATAAATTGCCTTGGCGAATCCAAGCGCGAATAATTAAAAGAATATGTTCAGCGATAAACGTAGCCAATTCTTTACAACGTTGCTGAAGTGCTTCGTCAAGCTGAGGCAAGGCTGGACCATTGTAACGTTGTCCTTCGATTTCAGCCAAGGGTTGTTCCCCTTGTGCCGAACCGACAAAGACAATGCCTATTAATTCATTCTCAAATTTGACTGGCTGGGCGTGATCCCAAATGCCGAAGGGACAATATCCGCTATAAGCTTCACCCGCCTGCGCTTTCTCGATGGATTTCTGCTTATTAGCAGAACAAAGCGGCTGATTACCCATGCGCTTGGCAAACGTGCAAAAATCTCCGTGATGATAATATTGATCATGGCGTAAAGCGAGATTGGGAATCTGCAGACACAGACCACTGAGATCGTGGAAATCGACGACAACCCCGGATTGAGCCTGTACTTCATCCATCAGAGCACTTAAACTAAGATTGAAATCGACCATACCTTTGATTATTTAAGGTTATACCTGCAAAAGATCAAGGTTTGAACTGATAAGGACTTATACTGCTGCTTCAATTAAAGATGGAGCCGCAATGCCTAAAACCATGACTGACAACAGCTTAAGCTCACAACTCAGCCCCACTTGGGCAGGACGCGACATTGATCGCTTATCAGAACGCCAACGCCAGAGCTTCTTTCGCAACGGTTTCCTGGTCATTGAAAACGTGCTGAACCAAGAAGAGATTGATCGCTATCGTGGCCTACTCGCTGACTTCGATCAAAATTTCACTCACAATTATAGCGGACATGGTGAAGAGCCGCGTCAGCCCGGGGAAACTTTAAATATTCGCAATGCGGTTTCGCGGGCTACAGAAATTCGCGACTTAATGGTCCATCCGAAAACATTTCCACTGCTCCTTGATGTCATGGGACCAAATATTTGTCTGACCACCAGTCACGCTTATTTACGTCCACCATCCCCTCCAGGAACGACTGAAGATTTCAAACAAATTGGCTGGCACCGTGATGGCCAAGCTTTTTCTACTTGTGAACCAGGTGGACAATTGCCGTGGCTCTATACGAAAATTGGATTCTTTTTTAGTGATACCACAATTCCTGACTGCGGCGCATTACGTGCAGTTCCCGGTTCACATCGCTACAGTGGTGCCATTGCTCAAGATGATGATCACTGGGAACCATATGGTGCGGTTGAAGTCGGTGTTAAAGCTGGTTCAGCAGTGATGTTTGATAATCGTATTTACCACAGTGTTGGTCCGAATTATTCTGAGGTAACACGCGAAAATATTTATCTCGGTTATTGCTGGCGCTACATTCGCCCAATCGATTACATTGAACAAGAAGATCACGTCCTTGAAGGTGCTACACCGATTCAGGCACAACTGCTCGGGAAAGTTCAGGATGCGCTTAGTTTTTATCTTCCACAAGATGGCGATGTCCCGTTGAGCGAATTTGTCAAACAGATGAATCAGGTTTAAAACGTTTATTTGGATTTAGACAAAGACCCTTTTTGTCGCCATTCTTTCCAATAAGCGCTTAATTCACTAATCATAGCTGCAGGTTTTTCGGCATAGACCAATTTGCCGAGGTCAAAACCACGTTGACGCAATTCTTGTTGTTCACGCAGGGCACAAACACGCAACACCTCAATGCCCTCAATATCTCCCGCCGCTTGGTCCATCAATTGCAATAAGACCTGCAAATCGTGTTCGGCACCGAGAATATCACTTAGCTCATCTAACTGTGCTATGCGTTCATCTAAAAAGTCAGGACACATATCACGTAACAATGTACAATGATACCATAAATCTTTTACGCGCTTTCTCCAATCATGAAACAATTCATCGATACCGTTGCGACTAGCCTTTTTCATACATTGCCGGCCACGACGATAATTACGATCAAAACCAACTGCTAATACTTTAAATCCACTGTGCTTAAATTTCCACTTATCGACGCGCTTGGGGATATTCTTACGTAAATCCTTAGCTATTTCCTGAGAGAGCTTGTTAATATTTATATGTTTATCAGAAATTGATTGTTGACGCTCAACTAACCAGTCCCGCACTGGTAACTGCTTCTTATTCACGCTTAATTCAGGATACGTTGCACTCAGACGATCAAATGCCTCTACCATTGCCTGCGCATCGCGAACAGATGATAATTGTCGAGAAATATGCCCAAACCATTTATTTTCTTTTTTATAAACCGCATTGCCTAATTCGGTACGCAATAAACGTAGAATACTACGCACTCGCTTAAAACATTTTCTTGCATTGTGTACACCGCTTTGTTTTTCTTTACCAAGGGAGTCCGCTGCTTTATCAACTTGTTCCAATACAATTCGTCGAATCGAATCGGTAACTGTCTCATCATTACTTAGGCGAAATGCCACAGTCTGCTCCCGAGAGGCGGAAGTTGATCATAGAGATTCCAGTTTGATTCCAAGCACTAGTTATAGGCAAAAGCTAGACTTATGACAAATTAACGTCTGCGCAAATTATTCACAAACACTGTAACTTAAACACTTAATACATTGTAAGTGGTCATTGAATCAACGCTTAGATTCTCAATGTCAAAAACTTTATTTCTTCATCAAATCTTAACAATTGGACAGACTTAAACTATCTACTTAGCTTTATCCCAGTCAGACCAAAAATCTGCAATAGGTTTTTTGTTCTCGCTGTTAAAGCCGATTGTTTGCAGGTGCTTCATTTCTCTCAGCACTTCTATATCAAAGTTGGCATTCGGTAAAATCAATGTTTTCAAAGATTTCATATTTTTTAATGGGCGCAAATCACGAATCGCGCAGTCTTCGAGGTTTAAATATTCCAGAGATAATTCGCTTAAATGTGAGATACTTGTTACCTTGGTACCCATGAGATTCAATGAACGTAGTGGCATATCCTTGAGATAGCGAATGTCTTTTACTAGTGTCAAAGATAAGTCTAAGATGGCGATTGGCGCCCCTTCCAAATCAGCTATATTACTCACTGGGGTATTACTTAAAGACAAGGATTGTAAGCGCATACCTTTTAATGCCCGTATCTGCGAAACAGAGGTACTATCCAATTCCAAATAGCGTAATGGCATATCAGCCAACAGTGTTATATCACCAATGTCACTATTTATTAAGCTCAGATGAACCAAGGGCATTCCTTGCAAAACGTCGATGCTTTTCAATTCTGAGCGCTTAATCGCTAGCAATAATAAACCAGTATCTGGGTCGACATCTAACTGGTAATCAATAAGTCCCTGTTGGCGCAGACCCTCTAATACAATTTTTGCCTCTTTATATTGTCGTGCAGCATCAGCGTTAATTTGTGAAAGAATCGTAATGGCCTCTGCTTGTCTGCCTTGTTCAACAAAGGATTCGTGCATGTGACGCAGTGCCGTCACAGGAATGGAGCCATCGTCTTGCTGTTGCTCTAACATAGCCTTGCTCAAGGCTAAATTTTCATTGGTTTCAGGCGAATCCTTCAACGACAATGCATCCGATAACGCATCGATCGACTCATTAAAACGCAGCAAGGTCTGATAAATCTGCCCTTGTAGGGCATAAATTTCAACCGCTTCATTATTGATGTCCACAGCGACATTTAGACATTCTAGTGCTTGGTCGTATTCTTGGTCTTTAACTAATTGCTCTGCCCGCGCAATAAATGTAGGCACCGTCGATTTCAATCGTTCTATGGTCTGACGCGATAGCTCTTGTTCACTTTCAGCCGTAATACGTGCCTGCTCTGCTTGTTTGGTAGCATCTTGTGCAGCTTGCTCGCTGATCTGTAAATTGTGCACAAAGGACCACAGCAATGCCAAGAAAATTAAAATACCAACAATAACCAAACCTGATTCTGACTTATGACGACTAAAAAACAAAGCCATGCGACGCAAACTGGATGCACCTTCTGCTTCAGTTGCGTAACCGCGCAAATACTGATTTAAATCGCGCTGAAAATCTCCAACTTGTTGATAGCGCTGCCATTGTTGACGGCTCATGGCCTTCATACATACGGCTGACAAAGATTTCGGAATGCGTCTATGTGGGCAGTGCTTTAAATGAATAACTTCGATCTCTTCGGTAACCGTGACTTCAACTTCATGTTCACTTGGTTTGTGACGACGCGTAATAACACGTGTACCGGAACCCGATCCAGATCCCTTGCTCGTATTATTATATTTTACCGGTGGGACCAGATCACCTTTAATAACTTTTTCGATCATCGATTTGACATTTTCACCACGCACTGGTGGTCGTAAGGTCAATATTTCATAAAAAATTCCACCTAGGGCATATATATCAGTCGTTTGGTCTATTTGAGAAATTTTACCCTCGGCTTGTTCTGGCGCCATGTACTGCGGAGTACCAAGAATATTTCCTTCTAAAGTAATGTCAGCACGCTGCTCTTGGCGTACTGTTTCTATCGCTTTTAAGCGTGTTTCTGAATCCGGTTCGTATTCTTCCAATTCCTCAATATCAACATCATCTTCTTCACTTGGATTTTCAGATAAAATCTTAGCTAATCCCCAATCCATAACTTGGACTTCACCAAAGTCACCAATCATGATGTTTTCGGGTTTTAGGTCTCGATGAACCACACCTTTGCTATGTGCATAGGAAAGCGCATCACAAACACGACTGAGAATTTCTATTAAATTAACCAATTTATATTTTTGTAATGCTTCTTCCTCACCGCGAGCCAAATCAGTCAAAATATCACTTAATGTTTTACCATTTACCATTTTCATGGTGTAAAATACTTGGCCATCATTATCGATACCCAGTTCATGCACCGGTACAATATTCGGATGCTCGAGCTGACCAGTGATTTGCGCTTCTTCGATAAAACGCATAATTTTTAAATGCGTCATTTTCGAAGGTAAAATAATTTTCATCGCAACATTTCGGCGTAAATTTTGATCACGACTCTCAATGATAGAGCCCATGCCACCACGAGCGATCTCACCGCCCATTTCATAACGATCGGTATGTTCACGACTGCGAAGGGTTTCAATACCAGCAACCTTATCAATTAAGGTACTGGCATCTAAAGTCACGCCACCGTCATCGCTGTCGTCATTTGCTTCTAAAGCAATACTTTCAATTTCTTGCTGTGGAACTTCTAATGCATTATCGCTATCAACTGTTTCGCTGCCATTGCTTTGATCATGCACTAAGGCAAAGCGTTGCCCACATTTACTACAAGTCGTATGGCGTCCTAATTTTTCCGATTCGACTAGATATTTTTTGCCACAATAAGAGCAAGCGACGACTACCTTTTCCGCCACGCCTTCAACGGTCTGATCCACATTGGCGGTATCTTGCATGGCCGGTACTCTAAGTGCTAGAGCATACGTACAAGCGTATTGCCATGCGACTTATGACATAGGCTGATTCACCATAAATGTAATTTTTACAATTACTTAAGCGGCAGCATCAGTATCGCAATTTGCTTAGAACCACCAAGAAAACGACAGTTCCAACACAGGGGCGTCATCGATCTCTAAGCGTAAATCGCCATCGTCTTCATAAGGATCGTCTTCAAATGCAAGTCGATCAAAGAGCCAACCCAAACGTGCACTCAGATATTTATAATTCTTCAACTCATGCGTGACAAAGATATCTGCTTGATATTGAATTATCTGAAATTGGTGGTCATCATCTGCGCGATCATCACGATAAAAGCCATCGTGGCGTTGCTGGAAACCAATTCCCGAACGCCACTGACTATGCCAAAACCACGTTACATCGGCGTACCACGGTCCACCGTAATAAATAGCCTTAGCCATGAAATCTTCTGCAAATTTCCATTCAATTTGGGCCCATGGCGAACCTAAACGCATATTTAAATTATCGCTTTTATAGGAAACGCCGCCCCCGACGACAAAATCGTCTTGGACTAAACCCTCTTGTTGCAAAACCAACCAAAATCCCCATGGATTTTCTAATTGATAATGACCAAATAAGCTGACTTGCTCGCCTTGTTCATTTCCACCAATACCATCATCGCCATTGTCTTGCCACATGGCCGATAAACCAATAAGCCAATCATCTTCGACATAGCGACCCGTTACACCCAAGCGCGTACTGGTCATGTGCTCAGGCAGGTCGATGCTTTGGGAAAGACGTGCCCCTGTATCCAATGCCACGTCTTGATAAGAAGCCCACAGCGCCACGTCGATTCGGTCTTTTTGATAGATGGTATGCAAACCAGCTAGCTTAAATTGCTGCCAATCTGTTTCTTCATCACCATCATCCGTCGCTTCAGATGGGCTATAAGCCGTTTGAACATCAATAAAACTATAACTGCGGACATCACTGCTAAACCACGTAGTCAAATCATCTTGCCCATACAACGGGGCACACATCAAGGACAAACACGCCAGGGTCATCTGCTTAGACAATTGCTATCTCCTGTGAAACAGTCTTATTACGAACACTTACGTGGTTTCAGCCCAAGTGTTTGATGGCTATGCATTCATGATGAATAGGTCCAAGCCGGTGCATTTACAGCAGCATCCACTCACCTAGCATCGCCCCGTTCAAGGAAACACAGCCATGACCGATATGCTCGTCAAACTCTATGATCTTCCACCGCTCGATGCATGCCTCGAGAACATCACCAGCAAAGGCTGCACTGTTCGCCGAGCCATGGCCTATGAAAAAACCGCGGTGCTCGATTGGCTAGGCAGCATAGCACCCCATTGGGTCGATGAATGTGCGGCAGGATTTTCTCATGCGCCTCACAAATGTTTCATCGCTACAGAAAATGGAGCAGTTGTTGGCTTCGCCGTCTATGATGTGGTCATCAAAAATATGTTTGGACCCACACTGGTTGACGATCGCATGCGCGGCAAAGGACTTGGTACTGGTTTAATGCTGTCTTGCATGCACAGCATGCGCAACGATGGTTACGGCTATGCGATCATTGGCGGCGTTGGACCGAAAGAATACTACGCTAAAACTGTTGGCGCTGTTGAAATAGCAGGATCGACGCCAGGCGTTTATATAGATCGCCTCAATCAGAAAAAATCCTAAAGGAAACCCATGTATTTAATTCCAACTGTTAAATCTTTAGAAATTGATGAAGATATTTATGTATTACATGAGGCGAGTGCCATTATTTTAGAATGCGAAAATAATGCGACACATTTGTTGGGTGCCGAACAGATTGCTAAAGAACTCAGTAAATACTGCGCACTACAGGTTCGAACCTTAAGGCGACTTAACGACGATCACGCTGATATACGTTTACGTGTCGACCCGCAACTTAATCACAGTTATACAATCAACATTAATGATCAGGGCGTTGAATTATCTGGCGCTGATAGTGCCGGTTTATTTTATGCCTGTCAAACACTTCGGCAAATAATTCGACAACATGGCAGACAAATTCCACATCTGATTATCAATGATAAACCAGATTTTGCCGCTCGCGGCCTCTATTATGACATCACGCGTGGTAAAGTGCCCACTTATGACACGCTCTGCGAAATCGTCGAACGCTGTTCTTTTTATAAAATCAATCAACTGCAATTATATATTGAACACACCTTTGATTTCCAAAAGTATACTGGCATTGCTGCTGGTAAGTCACCGATTACAGCTGAAGAAATATTAAAACTCGATGAACTATGTCTAAAGCATCACATCGACTTAGTCCCCTCGATGACCACCTTTGGTCACTGCTATGAGATATTACGCAGCAAACGTCTTGAGCATTTGTGTGAATTAGATGTCAAAGGTTCGGACTATCCCTATTCGTGGTTTGATCGTCAGGCACACTACACCCTGGATAGCACTAATCCTGATTCAATAAAACTCGTACATGATTTATTGGATGAATACCTGCCACTCTTTTCATCTAAATTCTTCAATATTTGCTGTGATGAGACTATAGACCTTGAAGTGGGTAAAAATAAAGCTGCTGGTCATGATACCGCTGAACTCTATTTGAATTTTACGAAACAAGTTATTCAAGCCGTCATTGAACGTGGTCGTAAACCACAAATGTGGGGTGACATTTTACTCGAGCATCCTGAGCACATCAGTGATCTGCCAAAAGAATGCACTGTTTTAAATTGGTCGTATTCACCCGATTGCGCCAGTGGTCCATGCGAACCCTTCGAAAAAGCAGGGCTCCCCTACTACGTTTGTCCTGGTACCAGTGCCTGGAGCCAATTCTTTGCTCAAATAGATAACGCATCACAGAACATCATGACTTTTGCCGAACGTGGTAAAAAACACGGTGCTTGCGGATTACTCAACACCGATTGGGGTGATCATGGTCACCCAGGTTTACTTGGCTGTTCACTCCACGGACAAATACTCGGTGCTCAGTGTGCCTGGGACGCTGACCCCAAAAATAATGATAACTTTGATCAAGCTTTTTCTGTTATTGAATTAAATGATCGCAGTGAACAAGCAGCAGCGTTAATGCGTTCGTTTAGTAAGGAGCTGAAATTACGCAATGTCGAACTCGACATGCAATTCGATCCAGATAATGACATCCCCATTTTAGCAACGTGGAACCAAGGGAAAATCGATGCGATGAATCGCCTGAAAAAGGAAGGTTTTCGCGAAGATGAACATTACGCCGAAGCAGCTGCAGAAATGTGCAAGATACGCAGTCAATTTATTCAATGCCTCCATCAAGCTGGGCAGTTACATAGCGATCGTTGTCAAGACATGGTCGTAGGTATGTGGGGTGAAATCCTTATGCACGAAGCTGCCCATTTAATCCAATGTCATAATGGCGTGCGCGATGATCAATGTGGGTTAGATTACTTTCAAACTGCTGATGCATTACGACGTTTTGAACAATTGCTCAGTGATCGTTGGCATGCAGATAATAAACCATCTGAATATTTTAGATTACAAGAATTCTTATGCACCCTTGCTGATCAATTAGATAGTTGTCAGGTGGCAAAAGTATGACTTACAAACGTATTGTACTTATCGTGGCTGATCAATTTCGCAGCGAATTAATGAGCTGCCGTAATCATCCTCTCATAAAAACACCGCATCTAGATGCTTTAGCCAGCGAATCGGTTCTATTTAAAAACTTCTATACCGTAACGGCGCCATGTGGTCCAAGTCGCATGTCACTCTTTACCGGTCATTATGCATGTTCACATAATTCAATCCAAAACATGACACCACTGGAATCCGCGGAAGATAACTTGGCAAATTATTTAACCAAGGCTGGTATGCAGTCCTATTTCATTGGTTATAATGATTATGCCTATGATCAACGAATCTTATCGGACGATCATCCCAAAAAAGGATTTAATTCTTACGACAATGTTTTACCGGGTTTTGAAACCATTTTATATCATGAATATGATTCTGAAGCGTATTTTGAAAATCTTCGCCAAAAAGGTTATCCAGAATCGTTGCTCAATCATGATGCCATTCATCAGCCCAATATCCCAGAGACAGGCACTGATGGGCACATCGAACGTAGTTTCCCGGCACATTATAAAGCTGAAGACAGTGAATGTTGCTTTCTAAGCGAACAAGCTCTTACATTTTTTAACGAGCACAAAGATGATGAATCGTGGTTCTTAAGTTTAAATTACATTAAACCACACCCACCGCATATTTGCAGTGACCCCTATCATCGTATGTATAACCCTGACAAGATGCCTCAGGCATCACGTCGCCCTGAAGAACTTGAACCGCAGCATCCCTATCTCAAGCACATGCAACCAAATGCCTTTGTAGATGAACAAGAGCAACGAGAAATAAATGCGATCTACTATGGCATGATAAGTGAATTAGACGATAGTCTTGGAGTCTTATTTAATGGCATGAAAGAGATGGGCCTTTGGGAAGATACATTAATTATTTTCACGTCGGATCATGGTGAATACATGGGAGACCATTTTTTCAATGGCAAAGGTCATTTTTATAATCAGAGCATGCACATCCCTGGAATCGTTCACGACCCGCATGCTAAACAATATTATGGTCAACAAGTTGATGCATTTGCCGAATCAGTAGACATTTGTCCAAGCATACTCGACTATGCTGGTGTGCCTATCCCAAAACACATTCAAGGGCAAAGTTTAAAACCATACTTACAAAGTAATGATGACAGTGATTGGGACAAAACAGAGATACATCATGAATTCAGTTACAGCAGCGACCCTGATAACATGAAACTAAACACGCTATGGGTTATTCGTGATAAACATTGGAAATACGTACACTTCGCTGACCCTACAATGAAACCTATGCTCTACGACTTGCAAAATGATCCTGATGAATTTCACGATTTAGGTGAGAGCCCAGAACATCGCGACATTCTACTAGCCTATTCACAGAAAATGCTTTCTTGGCGCATGCAAAATGAAAACCGACGGATGCAAGAGCAGAAATATGAGACTGCTCAACCATAAGCCCAGCAATTTACCATATTCTATGCATCAACGCTCTGTCTTGGCTGCGCAGCAATACTAGGAATGCTGATCATACTTATTCCGTAAATCGCGGCGCTTAATTTTATTTGATTCTGTTCGTGGCATTTTATCGATGATCTGCACATCATGAATTTTAAACAGTGGATTTAGCTTCTCGCGTATAATGCCCTGCATGTTTTTTTGCAAATCATCCGGCGCCGCTGCATTCAATACAGCATAAATAACCAGAAGACTTGGTCCCCCACCTTCGGGTGCCACAGCAATAGCCGCTGTTTCTACGACAACATCCAATGTATTTAAGAGCTCCTCGATTTGCACTGAGCCAACTTTAATGCCACCGAGATTCATAGTATCGTCGTTACGACCCTGCGCCTGAAAATAACCTTGGGCAAGCGCACTGATTTGATCACCGTGACGACGTAAGACCTGTCCATCGGGGCCACTTGGGCAATCAGCAAAATAAATCTCATGATGATCTTTATTTAATAATCTCGTTGATAAGCCAATAACTGGTGGTTCAAAAAACACTTCATCATCTATTAATGACCAAGAAAAACCCAAAGCCGGGCACGCAAATAAACCTGGGATTGCTGGCTTGGCCATAGTCCCCGTTATATAACCTCCACCCGTTTCAGTACCGCCACAATATTCAATGACTGGTTTATACCCAGCTCGTGACATCAACCAGTGCATGTCTTCGCGATTGGAACATTCACCGGTTGAACTAAAACGTTTAATAGCAGACCAATTTAAACCCTTGGTGGCATCCAATTGTCGCCAAGCACGCACTAAACTTGGAACCAATCCAAGCATATTAATTTCGGCATTTTGTACAAATTCACAAAAAGCTCGACTGGTCGGTAAATGTGTTGATAAGGCAATCGTCGCTTTATTGATTAAACTCGCAAAGACCAACCACGGTCCCATCATCCAACCCATATTCGTTGGCCATGCGATCACTTCACCCGCTTGAATATCCTGATGTAAATACCCATCTCCTGCACCTTTAATTGGCACACTATGATCCCACGGAATGACTTTCGGATCTGCCGTGGTTCCCGATGAAAATAATATGGTGTGCGCTTGATCAAAATCTGTAATATGAAAATCTAATGCTTCATTTTCAGACAAGAAATCATTCCAAGCAATATCATCTTTACGCAAACCGAGTGAAGACCTCTTGCCGTTAGCAGGTATGACAATGGCCTTACACGGATGGGCTTGATTTATTTTTGCGTAAGATGAAAGTGCTTTCTCACCACGCATAATGACATCTTGTATAAATATATACTGCACATCACAAAGATTTAAGCGTAGCTCTAACTCACTACTGGAAAAGCTATCAGCTACACAGACTGCACACAGACCCGCTGAAATAATTCCTAAATACTGATAAATCGATAAGGCATTCATCGGCATCGAAATAGCCACACGGTCGCCTGGCTTCAAACCCAAGGCAAGCAAACCGTTGGCAACGCGTGCCGATTCGCTGCGCAATTCTGCGTAGCTTATTTGTGTAAGCTTACCATCTTCATGATCGCAAATAATTGCCGTTGCATCTGGATCCGCCTGAAAACAGGACTCAGCAATGTTCAGCTGTGCACCGGGCAAGTACACACATTCTTCAATGCTCTTACTCGTATCAAAATAACCCTGTGGCTCTTGCTTAAATACGATACCAAGATCTCGAATTATCTTTTCGGCAAATGATGTTTTGCATGCCACCGACCATTTGTGTAAATCATCGTAGGAATCTAACTCTAATTCCTGCATCCATTCCTGGGCATGGGTTGTGCGCTCAGGATCCGGATACCACATAGGGCATAATTCACCACGCTCTAATTCATCGCAATAATTCAGTCCGTATAAAATCTGGTCGAGTTCAAACGGCAGCGCTGGATCTAAAATGTCGGAACAGATCTTTTGCCAACGCTGATCGGCGTACATATTGGTAAAAATAAAATCGAGTTGATCGACAATCGATTCGGCACGTTCTCGGGCTATGCCCAGATCAAGCAATGACTGTAAGCTGACGTCCATTCGCTGCGACTATAGAGTTGGACGCGGGATATCAAAGCGCTCGGTCGTGCGACTATAAGACGAACCACCGAGCCTACCGATGGTATCGAGCTTCTCTGGATCGACTGCACCATCTGCATCTAAAATAGCATCATCAATATGAACTTTGAGAATATTGCCAAATATGACGTTTGCAGCCAAGGATCCCTCGCCTAAGTGCACTATTTGATTGAGAGAACACTCCATATGGATGCTCGCTTCTTTTACATACGGCACTTTGACATATTCACTGTCGCCGCGTGTTAATTTGCAAGCATCAAATTCACTCTCATCAGACGGGAAGTCAGCAGAACTTAAATTCATCGACTCACGATTGGCATGCGAGACAATATTTACCACAAACTCTTTTTGTGTTTCTATATTTGCGACGGTATCTTTTTTACTCCCATCGCGTCGATTGACCGCTGAAAACATCAATGTTGGTGGGTTCGCACCTATACCATTAAAAAAACTATACGGCGCTAAATTTGCCAAACCGTCGGCATTGCATGACGAGACCCAAGCGATTGGCCGTGGAGTAATGCACCAGACCATATGACGATAAAAATGGTGGGGCGGCATTTCGTCAGGTTTAATAATCATGAGTTCTCCATCCACGACACGGGATAATTTGGATCAGCAATACTCAAAGCGGCCTCACATAATTGCAGTGGCTGCACGGTATCAATCATCACCGCCAATTCGTTGACAAATGTTTCTGATTCACTCTTGGTAATGGTCCCCGGATGTGGGCCATGGGTTAAACCACGCGGATGCATGGTCACAGAACCAGAACTGATACCCTTACGTGATGAAAAATTACCGTCGACATAATACAATAATTCATCCATTTGCACATTGCTATGTGCGTACGGCACTTTTATTGCCTGCTTATGTAAATCCAAATGGCGCGGCACAAAGGTACACACAACAAAACCACTGGCTTCAAAAAATTGATGAATCGGTGGTGGCTGATGAACCGTTCCAGTAATTGGCTCAAAATCCAAAGCGTTGATCGTATACGGATAAACTACCCCGTCCCACCCCACCACATCAAAGGGATGATGCGCCATAATAATTTCATTAATCAGTGTGTCTTGCTTACATAAAATGGTGCACTCTTCATCCTGATCGACACATAGGGCCTCACTGGGTCCGTGAATGTCACGCTCATAAAATGGTGCACCGAGCTTTAATTGTCCTTGCGGGTTGAGGTATCGTTGCGGTAGCTGTACCAAAGAAGGCGTTTCAATAATTAAATGTGATTCATCCTCAATCTTATTTGATTTGATAAGATAAGCTGTGCCCTGCGGAATCACAATATAATCATATTGCTTGTACGGCAGTGTTCCGAACATCGATTCTATATGTCCACTCCCCTGGGTAATAAAAATTATTTCTGTAGCGCCGGCATTGCGGTAAATGTGTTGCTGTTGTTTATCAGGTTGTGCGCGCGAAACTAAGATATCATTATTTTTAAACAACGGCACCCGGCCTAATATGGACTCGCCACTACGCTCTAGTTGCTGGGTTTGAATGTGATGTGGGCGCAGTGCTGTTTCACGACAACTCAAATCTATTTCGCCAAAACTGTTGATTTCCTTAACGCGTGTCGGCGGACGTAAGTGATAAGAAATGGAATAACCTTGATCAAAACCGGCCATGGTGGTGACGTGCTCATAATAAAGCCCCTGATTTAAAAAACTCTCGCCAGTATCGCGCTCATGTTTGATATGGCGTTTAATTGGAATTGACCCCATCTGTTTATACGCGGGCATGATCTGGCCTTTCTGTAACAATACTGTTCAACGAACCAATACCATCGATACATAATTCAATACGATCACCAGGCTGCAGGTAAGATCCTACATTTTCAGCACCTAACTCTAAAATACAGCCCGTGCCAACGGTCCCACTACCAATTAAATCACCAGGCTGCAGATCAACATCGCGCGAGGCATGTTCTATTAATTGCGGCCAGCTATGATACATGGTTTTGGCATTACCACTGGAAATTTCCATACCATTTAATTCGGCACGCATGGCTAAATCAATTTTTCCATCAGCGCTAATGTGACCACGCAGCTCATCAAGACTCACCAAACAGGGGCCTACCGCTGTGGCAAAATCCTTACCTTTTGCTGGGCCTAATTGCAGCGACATTTCTTTACGTTGTAAATCGCGAGCACTTAAATCGTTAATGATGGTAAAACCGGCGACGTGATTCCAGGCATCTTCGGCTCTGATATCACGGCCAGCTTCACCAATAACGATGCCTAATTCTAGTTCAAAATCTAATTCTTGTGATCCTGCTGGCGCATAGACTTCAGCATCGTGCCCAATAATGGAGAAAGGATTGGAAAAATAAAACACCGGAATCTCATACCAATCCGGATTCATTTCTACACCACGTTTTGCTCGACAAGTTTTGACATGATCTTCAAAAGCATAAAAATCGCGAAAAGTCGTGGCTTGAAATGGTGGTGCATAGATTACATCACTTAAATCAAGCGCGACTTGTGCACTTGCATCAAATTCCTGCAAAGCACGTAGATTACTATCCCAATTTTGAACATAATTGACCGCATCGGGCAGTAACTGCGTTGCATCATACCATTGGCCATCGCTGTGCTCAAAGACTACACGCAATTCACCACTGATTAAAACACGTGCTATTTTCACAGGGTGCCCCGTATTTCTTGCTCGCGTTCAATTGATTCGAACAAAGCCTGGAAGTTGCCCTCGCCAAAGCCTTCGGAATTACCGCGACGCTGAATGATTTCATAGAAAAACGTTGGTCGCTCGAAAATTGGTTTGGTAAATAACTGCAAGAGATAACCATCTTCGCGATCACGATCAACTAAAATGTTTAAGCGGCGTAACTCATCAAGGTTTTCGTGAATCTCGCCGCAGCGTCCAGGAACAGCATCATAATAATTG
Organism: Planctomycetota bacterium; assembly: GCA_028280785.1. Lineage (GTDB taxonomy): Bacteria > Planctomycetota > UBA11346 > UBA11346 > UBA11346 > JANQLF01. Next base: position 25,533 of record JANQLF010000083.1, on the reverse strand, counting down.
TCTGGGACATATAAAAATTCCACTTCTTGGCGACGCATTTCACCAATAGAAGCTACAATATCGGAAGTCATTAAGGCAATATGTTGGACGCCTGGTCCCTCATAAATATCGAGAAATTCCTGTATCTGTGAATTCTTCGAGCTCGGCTCATTAATTGGCATTTTGATAAAGTCATCATCGCCAACCACCTTACTTAACAGTGAACTACGTCCGGTTTGAATATCGAAAAATCCTTTTTGATTTAAGCCAAAGACTCGAGCATAAAAATCCACCCATTCCTGCATATTTTCGACATTAGCAACAATGTGATCAATACGGTTAAATACAATCTCACTATCTTCTATACCTACAGCCAAATTTACATAGCCAGGGGCAAAGGTGTCATGTTGCTTACGTTCAATAAAAGTGTGCGTCGTATCACCATAGACAGCGATGCTGGCCCCCTTGAATACTTCATGCTCATCCAAGGGCCGCACGACATCACAGCCCATGTCTTGACAATGTTTAATGGCGACTGCTGCATCCTTAACGCGAAAGGCGATATCTTTAACCCCACAGCCATGCTTGCCGACATGCGCGCGTATCGCCTCGGCCTCTTCGCTGTCACCCTGCGCTTCGACAAATAATAAATTCACACGACCTTGGCCACACAATATCGCATAACGACCTTCTAAGCCAGTGCTCTTATTGCCATAGGCGCGTTTATATAAACCAAATTTTTCCACATGATAATTCGCCCACTTTTCAGCATCGTCGACATAAAATTCGACGTGATCAAAACGTTTAATACCGAGGGGATTTTCTGTTGTGGTCATGATTTGCTCCTTACTGCTCCAACGGAATTGGTGGTGTCGGACGCTTAACCATATTGATCACCGTGAGTGTTTCGACACGACGAATGTTTTTCAGTCCGACTAATTTTTCATTAATTAATTGCTGCAAAGCTTGTGTATCGTTGACTGCTGCATGCGCTATAAAATCAAAGCGCCCCAAAACTTGGGCACAGCTTAATATTTCATCCAAATCTTGAATTTTATTGATTAAAACATCGACATCTTTGATACCTTGGTTCTCCAAGGTAATTGCCATATAGACTTCGAGGGTGCGATTGGTGTGCACAGGGTCGATTAAAATACTATAGCCCTGAATAACCCCTTGCTGCTCTAGGCGCCGCACCCGTTCCAGGGTTGCCGACTCAGAAAGCCCGATGTCTTTCGCCAACTGTGCATTGGTTATTTTGCTATTCGCCGCCAATGCCGTAAGAATTGCTGCATCTTTATCATTCATCCGTTTAATATACTGAATATAACAACATATACAATATTTTATACTGTTAAGTATATATAAACAGAATATAATTTTGTATTTTAAAATTAAACAGAATATAATTTTGTCAAAATTGCATAAGTCTAATGCAGGCCGTATTTTATGCGGCTATACTGAGATAGTTGTACACCGAACGAGCACCCAAGATCAACAAAATGATATAGGCGCAGATTTTTAACTGATCACGATTCAATTTGTTACCGATGCCTATTCCAACCTTTGAACCAATAAAGATCGCAGGCAGACATACGATCGCCAACAAAACACCCCACCAGACCTCACTGCCAAAGCGCCAGGCAATGATTGGAATCTGCACTGGGATAGCGCTCATAAACATAAAAAATAAGAAAGCACGAATCCGTCGTTGTTCCCACGGTTGTGAAAGTGCCCAAAGTAACATCGGTGGACCGCCCATACCGACCATGCCACCAATGAGACCACTCACCGGTGTTATTGCGCTATAAAAAAGGCCAAATTGAACATGATCAGATTTGCGTTCAGGCAAGGACCACAAAAAAAGCACCGAAACAATTAACACAATGCCCATAATTAATTGCATGAAGGTTTTATCAAAGTTTACGATATACTCTAATAAGAGGACACCGACGACGACAAAACTAATTCGAATAATACTGGCGGTAATGGCCTGTCGCCATGGTAGTGGTTCTTTTAATGTGCGAATACCTACTAAACCTTGGACAAAGGTAGAGAACAAGACAATAGCCAGAACCTGTTCAATAGGAATCTGCAACCATAAAATTAATGGAATAGCAAATAAACCATAGGCAAAACCAACAGTGCTTTGCAGCAGACCGCCGAGAAATAGAACCACAGCTGTTAAGGCAATTTGTTCCCAGGTATAGGGCATCACCGTTTGTAACAGCAGTTAGCAAACGAGCAACTCAAGCCCCATTTTTACTATTTATTATGCCTGAACAACCAAGAGCGCATTAAGCGATAACCTATAGTTTTTCAATGTTGCTGAACCATGTAGGGCAGCTTGAGGTACTTCCTCTATTAATGCGAAGGTGGACAAATGGACTAGGCCATTTTGTGCGAACAACTCAATACTACAGCTATCGACAACGATAAGTAAATCCAGATTATCATTATCACCTAATGGTTCAGATTCAAAACACTTAGCAAAATGACTAACCGATTCAAAACCACAGGCACTGCGATCAATAAATACTGTTTTCTTCACACTGTCATAGCCACAGGAAATCGTTCCTTCATTATTTGTCTTAAGCGACAGTTCAAAAGTATCTGACAAACACGTGTCTATGTTAAATGCTAGGTTAAACGAACGGCCTGTATTTTCGATCTCCTGAACATCATTCACTTCCAGTTGTTCACTACTGGCTATTTCTTTTTGCAGGACCTGTGATTCATCAATAGGTAACTGTACCAATCGTGGACCATCAGCAGTGGATCGCAGGCCTAGTTCATAAGGTAAACTCATACAGCTGCCTACTTGGTGACCCGTTGGAAAAGCATTTCTTATTCCGCCTTCATGCGGGCTGGTGTCGTAGTGCCAAGTAAATAACCAAGTAATCATAATCCGACGTCCGTCTGGTGCATCTGACCACGACTGCGATGCGTAATAATCGGGACCAAAGGTCATTGGAATCCGTTCACTTGTTGGCGTAAAGTGTTTGCCGTCAAAATCACCGAGTATGTAGCCGCGACCGCATAAACTAAGTAACCATGTTGTATTCGCTGGATCATCATCGACCGCTAATTCGAATAAATCAGGACATTCAGTTTGGATATCCTCATTAATACTTTCAAATTCCCAATCAATTAAATTAGAAGATGAGAAAAAACGAACCGTTCCACCAGCCACGATCATTATCCATTTTTGTGTTGGCTCATGCCAAAAAACTTTTGGATCACGAAAATGCCTATCATCGGGATGACCATCAAGATAACGCAGTTGAGGAATAACCGGATTACCATCATAGACAGTAAAATTGATACCGTCTTTGCTATAGGCTATGCCTTGCGACTGTCGGCCCCCTTCTTCTTTTTTGTTATAGGTAAAAATACATACCATACCTGCATCACCACCAAAAAAACCGCTGGTGTCGTTATGATCTACGACAGCACTGCCCGAATATATATCCCCAAGCTCATCTGGGATAATGGCTGGTGGTAAATGCTGCCAATGCAATAAATCATCACTAGTAGCATGTCCCCACTGTAAACCATCTACCTGACTTGGCTCATAATACTGATAAAATAAATGCCAAGTATTTTGAAAATACACCAGGCCATTTGGATCATTCATCCAACCGGTTTCGGGAAGAAAATGCACCTGCGGCTCGTAGGGATTGCTCATGTTCACACCTTTCGTTGTATGCCTCAGTATAACAGCATGGATTCAACGACCATGATTGTAGGGTCTACAAACATGTCCTAATGTGATCTTAAACCTAAGTTTGTTAGTAAAACACCAATGAATACATGTATTTTATTGAAAAATGCGTATTATTACATGGCCTGAAAGTCTTCATCGAATGCTGACAGACATGCGTCTTTGTCGCCTGCAAACAAGTAAACCTTACCGTGAATGGTCTTTGATGCTCCTTGTGCTAAGGGACCAACCTTAATCGACAAATGCATACAATTCCAAGGATTATGGCCCTGTGCGGATAAAAATGACTCCCAGGCAATGCCCATAACATAGTGGCGGTTACTGCTCTCACGAATCATGACACCAGCATAGGCATCGCGGTTTGAAGTCGGCCATTTACTGTCAAACACGAAAGAACCATCTGCATTTTCTTTATCCCACGCCATAACATTATTTTTACACTGGTGATTAAAGTGAATTTCACGTGGTACCGCTCCTTTGATGGGCATCAATCCATTCTCACCACGAAAATAGGTATGCACATGCCCTTCATCTAAAAACAATGCATTACGTAATTCTGGTGTTAATGGATCCCCTGGATTAAAGCACGGAATAATTGCTGCTATCTCTGGCCAATCATAATCCGTCTTATTGTGAACAGTTAACGCAAGATCGGCACCATGTGTGTTCGTTTGCACGTCCATAGACATACAATCTGCATCCATACGGGCTTGTGTGCCCTCAGTGTTAAAATCCCAATTCCATTTATGGTCACCGCGCGTATGCTCACCCTTGCATACCGCATCAAAGAGATGCCACTCGTAGAACCAAAGAAAAGCAAACAATTCTGAATTGGTACGCGATTCAAAACGTATACCTCGTTCCCATTCATGTAATTTAATATCGTTCAACTTACGTACTCCAGGATTGCGCTACACTACGGACTTCCCCACCCGCCTCAATAGACTCCTGACAGAGTAAAGTCAAATAGTGATCCTGACAGGCTTCTGCTAGCGAATAAACCTCGGGACCACCTTGGAGGTAAGCGTGCATGCCTTGAAGTGCCGTGGCAATGGCAATTTCCTCATCACTAAAGCACGCACCAGGAAATGGATTTTTATAATACCAGTTCTCACCTGCCTGAATGCCTTTATGATAATAACCTTCCAAATTACCATTGTGGCCTGCGTCATGCCGATGGAAATTAAGCTTAATGGGCGTTGCAGGATCTTGCAGATAAGTAATTGAGTCATCGACAATTTCACCTCGGGTTCCACGGACTAAAAAGCGCTGCCCACGAATAAACGAGAAATACTGATCATCACAGAAATCGGATATACCGAGCACATCATCATAAGTGAACGTTGCGATCACTTGACGACTATCGACTAATGCTTCCTTTTCTGGCACACCATCACGACCAGGAGAATTAATAATCTGTGAATGAAATTCTTTTGCACTAATGGTCACGGATTCGAAACATTTACCCAATAGCGCACGCATAATGCTGATACCATGGTAACCATGACAGCATGATACCTGAGCTTGCTGAATGTCGCCCAATAAACCTGAACGCGCCACCTCCAAACGCGCAGCGTGATGTGGTTGAAAATTCAATTGCTCTGCAACCTGTATTTTCGCACCACCTTCTACCAATTTATATAATTCATTAAGTCCAGCTAAGTCTGGTGCCGGAGGAGTTTCACTTAAAACGGGTATGGCTTTTTCAGCCAACTGCTTGACCACATCTGGATTAACTGCCCACGGCAAGGACGTCACCACAAATTCAATGTCATTGTAAGCTGATAATTCATCAATGCTGCAAACCGCTGGAACATGCCAGGTGTCGACAAAGTCTTGGTGCTTATCTTTGTTACGCACGACCACCGCTACAACTTTAAAGATCTCAGGCAAGGCCTGGGCAATACGTAAATAAAAATCCGTACGCCACCCGGCACCAACAATTGCAAAACTAATCATAATTCACGCCCATTACGTCCACCCATTGACGCTGCGTAAGGAATACCCGGGTCCCAGGCATCTACTTCAGGTGCTTTAAATTCATTCAACGGCATGCGCACCAGACAACGGTTGCGATGCGACACATAAGCTGCTTCGCATAATTCCAAAGCCATTAAGGAGGATTCCGCCGGAGCATAATTAGGTTCTCCGCTGGCAATCATGTTGGCTAAATGGTCTAAGTGTAATTGGTGTGGCTCACCATCAAAAGGTGTTGGTTCGAATAATTTACCTGCTGGATATTCAGCATTGAATAATTTGTATGAATTTTCCCAGCCCCAAAAATGAATCATGCCCTCTGAGCCAATGACGCGAAATATAACTTTATCCGTATTATCATAGCCCTTGACCGCAACTTCATCACCTGATTGACCTACCAAACGAATACCAGATTTGGTTTGGGCGTAGGTGATAGCCATGGTTTCAACCTGCATACCATCGCGATACGTTTGCGTACTCGTATCACAGCTACCCATCACAAAATCCAATGGATCATTATCGGTTAACAAAACAAAGAAATTATACCAGTGAATACCAGCATTAATGATATCCCATTGACCGAATTCAATTTCAACTAATTCAAGGTCACCAATCGCACCACCATGTACTAATTTCAATATTTCCTGGGCATGCGGTTTCTGGTGCAAACCGTGCGGCACTACTACTGGTAGATTTTTAGCTTTTATCGCGTTCATTATTTCAAGACCCGCCGCATAGGTATCAGCCAAAGGCTTCTCCATGAGCAAACCCTTGAGTGGCAGCTTCAATGCATCGAGACACATCGGTAAGTGCGATGGCGGGAATGTTGAAACACAAATCACATCAATATTCATCTCGGCCAACAATGCTTCAGATGAAGTAAATGCCTTGATCCCCAGAAAATCAGCTTCGATTCTTTTACACACTTCTGGGCGTAAATCGCAGGCCGCAACGAGTTGATAATGTTCGCTGGCAGCCAATCCATTCATAGATAAATAACCACCTACGCCGCCACCGATAACTGCAGCTCGTAATAATTCGGTCATAAAGATGAACCCTTTTAGGTCGATGGTATCGACATGGCCACGAAATGATTATGAGGCTCATGCGTACAGTGTACGTCGTATGCTTCTTCTAAATTATCAATTTTTTGTTCATGTGTTTGCAAACGACGACCAACATCTTGATGTTCTTCATACCAGGCATGGGTAATTAATAAGGGCTGCGTCGGTTTGATCATGGCTTGCTTATGATGATGCGCGTTAATGCGGAATCCTTTAAAACCTTTTTTACAAGAAAAACGTATATAGGCGACTGCTGTATTAGCTGGCAATTGTGTTTCTGCAAAAACGGTGAAGTGCCAACCCTGTGGATGCTCAACAACATCCATCTCCCCAATTATCTGCCACGGTCCTTCAGGATCAACAGCAATTTCTATGCGCGCAGGTGTATCTGTTTCTTCCCCTGGCTTCGTTCCCTCAAATTCTGTATATATTGTCAACCATGAAATGGATTCAGATTCTGGTGCACGTACAGCATATATTAATTGCCACGCTTTTTGCTCATCCACAGGTTTAACTCGGGCATAATCATTGCCATCAAATAGCGCGTTAGATGTTGCATGACAATCATCGATAGTGTCAGCTTCAAAGAAATTACGTTCAATTAAAAATGAACGCGAAGGAAAACCAAACTTATCACCATGTCTCACTTGCAACTTATTATTGCCCGCATTTCGCAGGGCCGGCAAAGAATGTGGTGACACCATAAACCATAAAGTATTTTCTATTTTCTTCAAAACACCATTAAGGTGAATGCGCATATGAAAGGACAAACGCCCTTCAACATGCTCCGTATAATCAATATCAATAATTGAATCACTGCCATCGACAATGCTTAGCCAATTCCCTTGTTCGTCACTGACTTCAACTTGGATACTGCCATCAATTTCCAGGTGCAGCAATGCACCGAGCTTCGACGGTAGACGCTTCATCGGATCAGCGACACCGCAATACAGATAGGGACTGCTAAAATCAAAAATGCAAGTACCACCGTCAGACTGCAACCCTTTGTCAGTTGGACTTACTCCATCTACACACAAAACTCCTTCTGCAAAATCTTGCGAAGCATTGGTCAAATTCGGTGCATACCAATAAAAGCCATTACCCCATTGACGATGTGGCCAAAAGCGTTCGGTTGGCCCCTCCGGTCCAGTTTCCGCCGGTCCTATCCCATTTTTAATACTGCCATAACGTTGATACGAATCTGGCGCATTAGCAGAAACAAATCGTCGACCCTTGTGTCCAAAATAGCGCTGCATTTTTTCACCAGGGCGCAACACAAAATCCATACTATGGATAGTTTCGTCCTGAGTTGGCAAATAGCCTGGATCCACTTCATATAAACTGACAATGTTTTCCGGTAAACGATCTGGAAAGTGAAATGGATAGCTTGGATTCTTTTGGTCGGTAATGAGCGTCGTATCAGCATGAATTTCTGCCAGTGATGCTATCTGATTCTGATCAGGAGCATGTTTACGATAAAACATTTGAATATCACCATCGAAATAATGCCAGGCATCGTCATACCAAATCTCAGTGCCCTCATGGCCCTTAATATTGGCTATGCGCGTCTTGAAACCGGCAGCACGACCCATCGCTGCTAATATATTCGCATGACAGTGACAAATCGTATAACCATAAATATTCCAGGTTTTAATACCGTCATATTCATCTTTTCCCCAGTAGGGACTTAATGCAGGGATATAATGGAATAGACCTAATTCTGGATCAACCATCAAGTCCCACAATGCAATAGCGAGATCCTGACCCTGCTTGTCTGCAAAGCGCGGATGCTCCAACATTCGCTCAAAACTCGATAAATCCGGTACATGCTCCGAAACAACCCACGGAGAAAAACGCAGTGCAGTCATAATAGCATTTCTTTAAATGTTTGGCATTTCAAATTCGATTAGAATTTTTTGCACATCCTCTGGCTCTTTTATTTCTACTTCGATAAATTTTTTCTTTGGTTTTAATTGTGGGTGCCATACTTCCATCTTGTATTTGCCAACCGGCACTCGATCCATAACCATTAACTTACCTTCAGAACGCATAGCATAGGGATTTTTAACAATAATCACGTGACCGAGCTTCCAAGGATAACGCTTACTCTTAATCGTATAAATTCCTGGTTTCTCATACGCTGGCGAATCATCTGATTCACCATGTGGCATCCATTGTTCAATATGAGCGATTGCATTGGTAAATGCCGCTTTCTTTTTTCCGGGTGCATATTTACCTAACTTGATACGTTTCATTTCCTTTCCCTGTGGATCAAGAAAAATAAATTCATCGTCAAAATAATCATTGTTATGTAAGGTTATTTTTGACCGTTCAGCCATAATCAATGTTGGCTCCAAATGCTTATGATAACTCTGTGTCAAAGCAAATCCATTTATAGGTGATAGACTTATTTCTGCTGACATGGTCCCACCTTCAACTGGTAGGCGCTTACCTGCCTTCACGCCATGTAAAATAACCACTGCTTCTTTGACATTATACCACTGGTTACGCCTGTCATATTCCGTCGCCCAATTCATTGGATGGGGATCTTTTGCAAAATAACGTAAATAATCCTCTTCGCCGGCGAATTTCTTGTAAATTCGACTAGGTCGTGAACGAACCACAAACGACACCGGCTTCGGGTACACAATCGGATTTTTTATTTTCCACTTATTTAAATCAATCGGCTTAGGCTTCCAAGCAACTGGTTTTTCTGATTTAATCACACATTTCATCTTCAATGTGCCAGCATCTACACTTGGATCGATCATATACGTGTCGTCAGCACCAGTTTCTTCTCCAACCTTAATATCATCAAGCTTGGGCTCCTCTTTTACTTCGGTCATTTCAGCTTTTTCACCGCCTTTGGCGATTTGCTTCTGCCCTACACTCTCAACCATAGGTAAACCATCTGCGTCAATAGCTTCTGCTTTTTTAATTTTTTCTTCTGATTTAATTACTGTATTCGTCTGATCTGAACCACAGGAGCAAATTAAACAAAGAATTAATAGGAAGCACCATTGTTTCATCGCAGCAATCCTCCAACGACTGGCAAGACCATACGCGATACATTCCCTATTTCACCGCGTGCATTACCAAAATCCACATAACCAAAGATAACTTCGAAGCCAGCCATTAACTCGAGCACTCCTTGAACTTCGCGACCAAGGCCTGGTTGTGTGTTTACAATTCCTCTGAATATGCCTGTGTTAGGTCCGGTCTCCTTGAGCACCAATATTTCAACATCATTATGTCCACCATTAACTTCAGCGCTGACAATAATTTGATCTTCTAAATGGGCATAAACATTACGATCAGGATCAACAACCGTTAATAAGAGAGAATGACCTGCTAGGATGTGTTTGGCCTGCGTCCATTTATCATCAACAATATTAGCCATGAGTTTTGGATCAGTACCGAGCATCACTAAGTCACCCCATGAATCTGGGTGATCTGCCGCAGTTGTGTATTCAGTCTTAACCCATTGCTTACCGGATGAGCCGCGATGCCCCTTAGGACCTGTTGCAACCATGCAATTAAATCCAGTCATCCAACCAGGGGAAAAGACCTTGGTATTAAATAAGGTGCGTGGAATAAATATTTCGGTGGTGTAGCCATTTTTGCGTTTCTTAGTAATACGGAATGGTGCGTATTTACTCGGCGCCTTGCCTTGGCTGCGGAATTCACGTGGTCGTGAAATAACCCCACGGAATTGTTTGCTTTTGGCATCACGTTTCGATTGAATCACGCGTTCAACGCCAGCAAAGGTGCTGTCTGCATTGGTTCCAAGCGGAAATACAAAGAATTCCTGCGTATGCGCTTCGCCACGCGTTTCATCACGTGCATCGATCGTATCAAAACAGACACGGAATGATTCGCCGCTATAGGCCCATTTCATGTCCGTAGCCTTTTTCACCCCAACGCCGGCATAACCCTTTTGTAAATTAACCGGAAGAATCATATCCTCTTCTTTGGTATCCACTTGATAAGCGAAGAAAAATCCCTGGTAATTCCAACCGGCATAAACTGCAATCGGCTTACCTCCTCCACCATTTTTCAAATATAATGGTCGTAAATTTGCCCATTCGCTTAAATCACCATCAAAGGTTGGTAGTTCTGCTAAAAACGGGATGCCTTCATAAATTGGCGTTTTATAGGTAAATGGTATCTCTTTTACCGGAACCTGTGGTTCGGTTATATTCCATTTTTTAGCTGGTTTTGGAGCAATGTATTTTGAATAACGCAGCGATTCGAGTGGGAAATTGTCGGCCCGTAGCAACGGCGTCATATCAGTTTCAACGGGAACTAAATTCGCACCATGGCCTTTTTGACCGGCTAATTTCAGAGCGGTCATCCCTACATCAGTATCAGGGACACCGTCTTTGGTCATACGCGCCATGTCTTGCTTACGACCGACCTTGGCGCTTTCTCGGGCGTCAAGTCGCTCTTTAACTTTATCTGAATAGTCAACCCCTTCGACAAATTTCTCCATGTTCTTGGCTAACCAACCACCTATCAATGTTTTCATGATGACATCATCGACAACATTATTGACCGCTTCGTCATAGTGACGATGAATTTCTTTTTCACGTAACTTCACAAAATCGGCAAGATTACTATGTTTGGAAAGCAAGGCGTCCAATGCTTTCAACTCTTTATCAATGTCTTCTTGACGTTCAGGGGCAAAATTATCTTCCCCGAGGATGTCACGGAATTTTTTGTGTGATCCAGCATTAAAAATGGATTCTTTAAAGTAACGGAAGCTACAAACCTTGCGCTTGAGATCTTCGGTCAAAATAGGGACTATATCTGCCTGGAATTTTTCTACCGCAGCATCTATCCCATCTTTATCTTCCAAAATTCCTTTACGGAACTGAGAACGGGCAAAATCTTTAATTAATTTCGATAGACCGGCAACCATTCCATCTATCATTTTATTATATTGCTGCTGTTGAATTTTTTCATCAGCCATGATACGGAAACGCAGTAATGCATTGATGGTTTTACGTGTCCTAAAATCTATGTTTTTATTCTTTTCGTCTTTAAGCAATTTACCAATTTTCTGTGCAATGGACTTCATCTGCTTATTTCGCTCTTCACGTAGTTTGTGCAGTTCTTCGAGTGGCGCATTTTCTAAAGCACGCTCTTCAATGCCCTGAGAGAATTCGATGCAATCTTCCCACTCATCGGTTAAATCGTCTAACATATCAAGAAAACGGTCTTGATCGTCAATGAGGTATTCATTGAGTATGCCATTGGTCATCGTCGGTAAATACAAATTACCTTGACGCATATGCTCATCGGTTGAGCCGTAGATAACATTAAACCATGACGGACTTGGATAGGTCCCCGTATCCTTTATTGTTCCGTAATAAAATTTCTTGACAGAATCAGCGCAAATACTTGCTTGATGGTAAACCCAATCATTTAGGTCACCGTAATACGCCTGTGGAATTTGCACGATATTACGTGGGTTACGTTGGCGACGGTTTCTGTCTTCGATTTTTTTCCACTTAGCTTTCCATTTTTTCCATTCTGCCTCATTCCATTGTTCATTGGCTTGCATGGTCAGAGAGCGCTGCATCTGTTGCACATATTTATCGGACTCGGTTCGACTCCATTTACGATATTTACTCCAACCGTACTGCCCATCGAACAAAGTGTTAAACGTTGGACGAATGCGCTCACCACCTTTAAACACCTGTTGTGAAATGGTCGTCAACAATGCAGGCGCTACAGAACCCTTATACCATTTAATAGATTCAAATTCAGCGCGTTCTGTCTGCGTTTCAACACGATGCGTATATACTTCTTGATTCATCACATCATGGGTTTTGTCCTCAAGCTCCTTTTGCCGCTTGGCTATTTCTTCAGGGCTCAACTTCCCTTCAGCAATATCTTTACTCAATAATTTAATATCAGCTTCCATTTTCTTGGCGACACGATCGGCAATTTTATTAATGACTGTCGTTCCCATCGTTTCATCAACGCCACTCATTAATTTATCAACGTCGTTTTTCATCGACTCAGTCATCGCCTCTTCGACCACCGATTCAGGATCCGGTGGTTCGGGTGGCATGGTAATATTATCTTTTAATTCTTCAGCGATTTTACTGGCTAATTTTGATGCTTTGATGCGTTTTTCGTATTCAGTTTCTTCACGCTCCCCTGCCATACTTTTCATAAGGCCAGTCGGATCGAAAATAAACATCGCACCAGCACATGCTAAACCAATCATAACCGCAATGAATAAGAATACGATTGGCGTACCACGTTTATCCGCGTTGGTATCTTCTTTAAGACCATCAATAGAACGATAGCCTGGCGATTCAAAATCCTCAAAGGGATAAGAACCCTTCGCTTTATACACTCTCTTGTCTTCGTCGCTCATGGTCGGGCCTTCTTCATATGCTTCAGGACCTGTTCAGCTGCTAACGGTCGGTCATAAATATACACTTCATCACGTAAGGTTACACATTTTCGGCCGTGATCTTGGGTGTTGATAATCAAATCCCAACCACGACGAGCTCCGCCATTATCCCATGGGAATGCATACCAAGGACGTTGTGATTTTTCAACTGAGGCAACTAATTTTCCGTTCTTAAAGACATCCAATTGCTTTTTATGAATATCCCAAGCTACGCCCCAGTGCATCCACTCATACTGTTCTTCTTTATTATACGGCACATTTACTACTTGACGTCGACCATATTTACCATCACCAAAAGCTTCTTGATAAATAACTTGTACATATCCCGGTTTATCGGACCAATCGGGATAACGATAGACCTGTAAACCCGGTGTCCAAAACAATGCCTCATATACATATTCACTCAAATTCGCAGGAACTGTGTTTGGATCACCCTTGTAACGTAGTTCATTTTTAACCACTGGATCTCTTTTCACCCAGAACATAACTGTACCGGCACGATGATCGATATTCCGATATGGGCTATAAATATTACATGAGGGCGATGAAGACGTACAATTTTTGCTCACACCATCACTGATATACGGGGTGGTAAAATTTGGATAGTGATAAGGGCGTGGGTTACCGGCAGATTTATCAAACGATCCATTTTTTGTTAAGTCGTCATAACTGGCATAAACTAGTAATCCGTTTTCATCCAACGGCTTCACGTCAATAAGTTCTTGATGACGGACTATGGGTGTGCCTACGCAAAGATTACTGATTGGTGTACTGGCCCCATCTAAAGTGATCACTGGACGTAATCGAATTTTATTTTTATCCCATGCTGCATTCGTCACCTTGAAGATAAACGTTTGTGCGTCACTATCTTTTAATTGAAACGGAACGCTTTGTGGTTCTATAGTGAGTCCCGGATGAGGAGTTAAACTCACCATTCCTTTCTTAGCTTGAGATTTAGATCCATGTAAGAACTTATGCGCATTAGAAACACGCACTTGAAAATACTGGACATCCCCTTTACGCATTGGCATTTGCTTACGTGGCTGTAAATCAACACCTAAAACCGGCATAACAGGTATTTCTGCACCATCTAAAAATATTCGCTTACTGCCACCTACTGCTGCTTGCATGTTTAACGATATAGGAGTAAGACCGAAACGAGATTCTGCCTGAGTTTGCAATTTACCTTTAACGACAATCGACTTGCCTGGTGCAATGCTGGTCTCATCGCATTTCAATGCCACCAACATACCTTTGCCATAGACCACTTGCTTTGGTCCTGCCATGCCAATAGGCAATCCCGTTGGTACGTAGGCATGTAATGCAATATCAGTGATAGGCTTATTCCCCGTGTTAGTAATTTGCACGCCAAAAGTACAGGTGTCAGGTACCGTCATCTGGGCTTTCGTGAATTTCCACTTAAACTGCACACCTTCGTGCACTGCCTTACCCATAGGTATCGCTGCATGCGAAATAGTGCGACTCTTCAATCGACTTTCGCGTTGCATGATTTTACCATCCATGCCAAACGCTGATATCTTAGTTACATTCACCTTTTTAGGAAATTTAAATGACAATGGTGTTTGAATAACTGGACCATAGACATCCTTGCGAATGCCCACAGTCATCGTCCCTTTTTTACCCTGGATTTTCACATCTAAACATTTAACGATACCTTTCAGATACTGATTGCTGAGCAACATGCTCATATTTGCTTGCCATATTTTAGGATGCTTACCGTATTTTTCGATTTGATCCTTGATGTCGAGTAAGTCTTTCTGGTCGAAATCTCTCAATTGAACTCGAACAATTGCTCCATTACCTACTCGCTTAGTCGCCCCCTCAAATGCATTTGCTAAAATTTGATAGTAAATCATTTCATTTGGAATTTTACGCGTATCCATCGAACTTAATTGTGAATAATATTCGAGACTTGTTTGTTCATGACCTTCATGACCTAATAAAACACCGAGGCTAGATGGAATTGTCATATAATTCATCCGCACATTCGCATCACTCATCACCGCACCGTAGCCAATTGATTTAAGTGCGTATGGTTCGCGATGCAGTATCCATGAATTTGCGCGAATGTGACCACTGATACTCGCTACATGAACGGGTCCTTCGACTTTTTTCTGTAATTCCATCCGTGCAGCAGCGACAACATCGAAAGCTTCTTGAACAGTATTTCCGCCAATAAATGAAGAATACGTTACCTTACCACCCTTATATGATCCAAGCGCAATATCGACACCCGCCGCTTCAAGTGCCTTCAATGTTTCAGCCTTGGTATCAGCTCCAACAAACATGGTTGCCTTAAAGCCCATGTCATGAAAGAATTTATGTGTCGCAGGTTTTGTCGGACCGGTGTACATAAAGGCACAAGGAGCACCCAACGGTAAATCGGAAAAACGCATATCACGTGCTTTAAATTCAGCCGGCTCTGCCATTTCAAACTCTACCGTAAACGTCAAATAGGTATTTGCTGGCGATTCTCCTGCTTGAAGCAGCAAAGCGGACAGTAAATAAATAAGCATTATATTAAATAATCTCATTCTCAGCCCCTACTTCTTCTTATCTTTTTCTGTAGCGATGCTGATTTGCTCGACACTGAGAATTTGCGCTGCCTGCACTAAGGTTGCGATTTCACCATACGGTGCCTCTTTATCTGCTTTAATAACCAGCAAAGGCCAAGAGCCACTGTTACGCTTCACTTCACGTAATACGGTGAATAGATTTTTCCGTTCAATTGGATTATCTAAATTATCTTCAAAGTAATAATTACCATTTTTATCGACAGACATGGTGAGAGCTAAATTTATGTCAGCAGATCCCTTAATATCAGATGTCGGTACTTTGATATCAACATCTTCGGTTTGCGGCTTTGCATTAGCCATAATAACAATAATTAATAGCACCAAGCAGATATCGATGAACGGAATGACGTTCATTTCGCTGATTGCTTCTTCACCACCTTCATTGGGACCCTGCATCTTAATGCGCCCCCTTTTCCAGTATGGCTAAAGACATTTTCACACCGTCAACATTCATGCGAATGCGTTCCATAACATGAATAATCTCTTGAGTTTTTAGTGATTCCGGAGCTCGAAAATCAACTGCTGCGTAATTTCCACTCGACCACGCAGCTTGCAATTGTGGGACCAACGAGTCACGAGTAACATTAGCGCCATTTAAGGTGATGGTCTTTTCATCATGTATATATAATTTAATCAATCGCGATGAACCATCCTTATTGTTGGCCTCCACTACATTAAACTGAGTAGAACCAGGATTTTCAAAAACAAACAATTGAAATGCAAAGGCCGAGCTTATTAAGACAATGATCAAGAGAACCAGACAGATGTCGATAAACGGAATGACATTCATTTCACTAATCGAACTCTCGCCATGCATGCCCTCTTCCTGGAGCATGCGCATAATATGTGGATCGTACGGTGTTGGATCAGACATGATTTGCTCTCAAGCCGCTTTACATACGCCCGAATAAAATCAGTACATCAGTCGCGCGATGCTCTGCGTGTTCAACTGATTCATTGGCACGACGCACAAAAAAGTTGTAAAACATCACCGCTGGAATAGCCACACCAAGTCCAGCAGCTGTTGCAATTAAAGCTTGCGAAATACCGGCTGATATAGCCGCAGCATTTGAGAAACCGCTATCTCCGATCGCAGAGAACGTTTCTAAAATACCAAGAACCGTACCAAACAATCCGATAAACGGTGCGGTACCTGCCATGGTTGCTAGTATTGACAGGAATTTTTTCAAATGCTCCGATTCTTCTTTTAATTTATTGCGCAATAATAAGAGCGTTTGATCTGGTCGTAGCGGTACATTCACTCCGAGTACCTTATCCAGGACCACCGCCAAAGGGCTGTTGGAGTCAGCGCATAAATTTTGAAGCTCTTCAACCTCACCACTATCAATAGCAGCATCGATATCTTTATTAAAGCTTGAAATAGTCCCCTTCATTTTTAACCAGAATAATATCTTCTGAATAATGACGAGCACGACGAGAACAAAGCAGATCGCCAGAATACCCATGACCACTTGCTCGGCGAGGCTTCCATGTGATTCCTCAGCGGGAGTCGCATCCTCAGCCCATATAAGCGCTGGCGTCATGGCGAGCACACAAGGGCTAAGCCACTTAAGTAGCGTTGGGCAACGAAGTTCGGTTTGAGTGCTTGGAGTATTGGCCACGAGGAGCCTCCTTGTATAAGTAAAACAGTTTCAATTCTGTATCACTAATTGTATAACTGTCAAGTCAAACAATTGTGACGCAAGAATCATTTAATATATCGGTGTATTTATAAATATATATAATAACTATATTTATGTATTTTATTGTAAAAAAGTGTCACAATTATAACTGTTTTACGTATTGTTATTACTGTTTTACTTGATATAGAGAAAGCATGACAACTAAGCGCTCTTCTGTTCAGGACATTTCTTCATGGATCCGCGGCCAAATCCGCGAACTCCAGCCCGGTGATCAACTCGATTCAATCAGAAACCTCGCTGATCGAGCCGGCTCGAGTCCACTGACCGTCTCGCGAGCTATCGCTGCGCTTGCTGATGAGGGTGAAGTAGTGACCTATCCAGGTAAAGGGACCTTTGTTGCTGGACCTCATACCGGAACGAATACCAGCACCGGATCAATTGGATTATTAATCAACGCACCGCGTACTGATAAATTACACGACAGTCCATTATTTACGTTAACCCTACCCGCGGTTCAATTTGTTTTATTTCATGCCGATGAACAAAGCGCCATGCTGCATGCCGGCAGTTACGACTCCGAGTCCGAAGACTTTTTACAGCCAAATCAAATTGCTGCCATGGATGTCAAAGGTGTAATGATATTTGGCATAACTGATCTCGCATATTATATGCGACTCTCAAATGAAATTCCAAATTTAGTGGCCCTTGATGTCGATACGAGTAATTTAGGCGTGCCATGTGTTGCCTTTGACCAAATGCAATCAGCAATTGATTTAGTAGGCGAATTAAAAAAGCGCAAACGCAAGCATATTCACTTTATCGGCGGCCCATTTCCTGCACCACGCAAAAAACCTCGTTGGTACTATGATTCCTGTTCACAAGAACGTTATGATGGCTGGCGTGCAGCCATGCGCATGCATGGCTATAACAATATTGAGGCACATACCCATTTTGTTGGCTGGCGCACAGGCGATCATTATCAGAGCATTGTTCATGAATTACTTGATTTAAATATACCACTCGATGCCATCGTCTGCGAATCACCGAATGCAGTTTGTAAAATTCTTGAAGAACGGGGTGTATCAGCAAAAGATGTCACCGTCGCTGGTTGGCAACCACAGAGCGCTGTCAACCCGGGTCAAGAACTCAACGATAAGTCAGAAGTTCTAATAGCGGAATTAGACTTTAATCAACTCGGAACGCTTGGTGCAGAAATGATGCTGCGTCTCTTAAATGATTCCAAAACAGCATGTGAACGACAATTAGTCACCGCTACTATTCGCAGCCATACACGACAAGCCCTCATTGATAACTAAAACCATGCCGCATAAAATAATTATTGATACAGATATTGGCGACGACATCGATGATGCTATGGCATTGGCTTACGCCCTCGGCTCTCCAGAATTTGATATTCTTGGTGTCTGCACTGTTTATGGCGATGTGGTTACACGTGCACGCATAGCCACACGGCTCTGTCGTGCCTGGGGCCGTGAAGACATTCCTATCATTGTTGGCGCAGCGCGACCAATGGGTTTTCATTATTATTGGCAACGAGAACCAGGTCAGGATATGTCCCAAGGACCTGCAGTGAAAAATGATCCCCCATTAAAAGATGAAACGCCGCGTGCCGCCACATTTATTGCAGAAACCATCCGTGCCAATCCTAACGAAGTAACTGTCATTACACTCGGTGCAATGAGTAATCTCGGTATGGCATTCTGCCAAGATCCTGAATTAGCCAATTTATGCCACGTTTCGACCATGGGATTTTTAAACCACAAAGATCGACACGACATTGCTCAAATTCCAGGATGGAATATCCCCTACGACCCGATCGCTGCACAATGCGTCGCCCGATCGAACGTGCCTTGGATTACAACGATGGGTGGCCCGCGCTTAACTCATGATTTTTTAAGCGCATTGGCTGACAGCACACGCGAAGCAGATCAAGTCCTTGCCGAATTAATTTACTTAAAAGAAACCAATAAAGATGGCTTTCAAGGCAGCAGCATTAAAGAATTATCATCAATAAGTGCCTGTGATGTGTGGGCTTTAGTCGCACTACTCGATGAAAGTCAATTCGGATTTAAACAAGGCCGTTGGCATATTAATGAATACGCACGCTGTGACTTTTATGCTGCAGACAATGAACCTCATAAACGACCCTACGCCTCACCTTCCGCTGACTGCGTCATGCAAACTGCACAACGCATACTCGGCAAGCATCTCGGAGTACCAGCATGATGCGCTTAGCCTACATTATTTTTCTGTTACCGCTCCTTTCCCTTGCAATCAGCACCGAATTTAACGTCAATAAAAACGGAAAACATATCACCATTACATTGCCCAATAATCAGGAGCTACTACTCAATAAAATTCCAGCGGGTCGCTTTCTCATGGGCTCTCCCGCATCTGAAAAAATGGGTAAAGCCTGGGAACGTCCCGTTCATGACGTGGAAATCACCAATGACTTTTTTATGGGGCGCTATGAAATCACTAACGCTCAATTTCGAGCATTTAACCCTAAACATCACAGCCGCACTGCGGGTGGTGATTTAGATGGTGATCAGCAACCTGTAGTCAATGTAACCTGGTTTGATGCACTTGCATTTTGTCAATGGCTCAGCCAAAAAACTCAATTACAAGTGCGCCTTGCTACTGAGGCCGAATGGGAATATGCCTGTCGCGCCGGTACAACAACGCGCTTTTATACCACCGACGTTGTAAATGGTGTCCAGCAAGCACCACAATTATTCAAAGCATGTTGGTATGGCCCCAACAGTAAAAAGGTAAGTCATGATGTTGGCACTCGTGAAGCCAATGCCTTTGGCTTACACGATCTGCACGGCAATGTCTTTGAGTGGTGTATGGATTGGTTTGCCGAAGATTATTATAAACAATCACCCAGCAAAAATCCGCTAGGACCAGATCAGGGAACACATCGTATTCTGCGTGGCGGTAGCTATGTTTATTACTTGCACCATACCTGTCGCAGTGCTTATCGGTATAGCGCTAAGCCACATTATCACGATGCGAACATTGGCTTTCGCATTGTTATTGATGGAGATAGCAAAGAAATTCACCCACAAGCTCAACTTAAACCCGCCACTAAAGAAAAACGCAGCATTAATCGACCAAAACTCCATAAAGATGAAGTAAGCATTAAACAACGTTTCGGTGGACCCGTCATGACCATCGCTCAACCGCAAAGTGCAATTAAGATAGACGGTCAGCTTAATGAAACAGCTTGGTCACATATTACACCACAACCAATGGAATTACTCAACGGTCGCGCTGCTTTGCCTACTCAATTTACAAGCGTTAAAGTTTGTGCTGATGCAAAAAATATTTATGTCGCATTTCGCTGTGAAGAGACAGAGATGCATAGGCTTACCAGCGCTGGTGATAAAAGAGATGGCCGCATTTGGGCAGGTGACAGTGTCGAGATATTTTTAGACCCCCAACACACAGAAAAACGCAATGACTACTATCATATCAGCATTAATCCCGATGGATTAACTATGGATATCGCTAAAGGTGATAAAACATGGAACCCAAAGATCCAAGCAATTGGCCATAAAGGTGATAATCACTGGACCATGGAAGTAGCGCTACCATTAGCTGATTTAAATATCACAGATAAAATACCCCGCTTATGGGGCATTAATTTCACGCGCTTTCGTCCAGAATTGAATGCAGGGCGTCCACAACATGGTACACTAGTACCACATGAATGGCCGGTTGATCGCCCAGATTTAATGCGTGCTTCAGAAGACAGCGCTTGGTCGCCGACACTTTCAGATTCGAACCACTTACCTGAAAGTTTTGGTCATGCGATTTTTGAAATTGGCACTGAAGATATACCAGAACCAAGACCTCTCTTTGAACTCATTTCGAAAGAAGACTTTTCCAATGGAACGCGCGGACTCTTTAGTGCCGGTGAAGTAAAAGAAGGCGGTTTTCAAGATACTGGCAAGAGCCTGTACCTGAAAAAAGGTGAGGTCGCTCGCTATCACCTTGAGCTCACCGACTTGCAGAATATG
This sequence comes from Planctomycetota bacterium, assembly GCA_028280785.1. GTDB lineage: Bacteria > Planctomycetota > UBA11346 > UBA11346 > UBA11346 > JANQLF01. Next base: position 4,073 of record JANQLF010000083.1, on the reverse strand, counting down.
GCAGTCATCACCTTTGCCAAAACCTCACCAGGCAATGTTGTCTACTGGCATAGCTTTGGTGAAATATACGGCAGTAATAAATTATGTTGGAATCAAGTTGATAATTTAACCCGTGACACCATTCGATTACCACCTTTATTCACTTATAATGACGGTGCTGGTCGTTTAGTCTCTACTTCACATGGTATTGCAGACCCCTATCACGCTGGCTATCAAAAACATTTAAGTTGGTTTTCTGAAGCCAGCGGCATGCGTATATGTTACGCGGGACCAAAACATTACGCCGTTGCCCATGCTAAATTTGGTCCAATGCGTACCCAACATCCTCACAATAAACCGTTACAGCCTAACAAAGATAAATTACGCGGCATTTTTCTGCACACGAGTCGTGATTGCACTGAACTAGAAATTGGTGGCATTGTTATTTTCCGCGGTCGAGACATAGAACCACCAAAACCTGTCACATCTTATACACTCAATGAAAAAGGCGATAATTTAGAATTACGCTGGGAACCAGCCGAAGACAATACCTGGACCATTTGGTATCGCCTCATCGAAATTGACAAAAATGGAAACAGTCACGTAATCCGCGAATGCCCTGATGTGCATACGCTGTTAAATCGTCAAGCATTTGCCGGCAAAACTCTTTATCTCCAAGGTGTCGACTTTTTTGAAAATATGTCGGCCTGGTCAAAACCAATTAAAATTCCTGCATTAAAGGATTAATTATGAAGCACTGTATCCCCCTCATCGTCTTTCTTATCTGTATCCCATGCCTTAATGCTGCAGACAAACCAGCATGGGTCGACGCAATGAAGACAGTGAATAAGAAATTCACTGGTGAAAAAGGCACATTCGCTCACTTTGGCGATTCTATCACTATAACCATGGCATTTTGGTGTACCTTGCAGGGGAAGATTCATAAATCGTCACCCGAAATGGATAAAGCACTGGCCAATGTCAAAGGCTACATGCAAAAAAAATGTTGGCGTGATTGGAAAGGCCCACAATACGGCAATAATGGTGGAAAGACCATTACCTGGGCGGTAAAAAATATCGACACATGGCTCAAAGAAATGAATCCAGAAGTTGCGCTGATTATGTTCGGCACCAATGATATACGACCAAAGAAGATCAACGTCGAACAATACAAAAAGAATTATAAAATCGTTGTCGAAAAATGCTTGGCCAATGGCACCATTCCTATCATTCAAAGCATACCACCGTTTCACGGACGCGAAGAAAATGCTAAGGCATACTCAGATGCACAGCGTGAACTCGCCAAGGAGCTGAATGTGCCATTCTCCGATTACTATGCAGAATCGATCAAACGCAGACCTGATGATTGGAGCGGTAAACACGAAAAGTTCTCCGAGTATCACGCCGATAAAAAACTACGCGGTCAAGTTCCAACCATCATTAGTGTGGATGGCGTACATCCTGCTTATCCAAAGAAATATCGTGGTGACTTCTCTGAAGAAGGATTGAAGTCTAGCGGTTATAATTTACGTAGTTATCTTACGCTCATGAGCTACAACGACGTTTTGGCAAACGTTGTACAAAACTAAGTTTCATTATCAAAGGAATAGCGATGAAACATCTCATCATATCCATCCTCACACTCGCATGCTGCAGCTTAGTCCAAGCTGAAGAGCATCGCCTTAATGCCGTTGCTGATATCTGGCTTTCAGATGCGATTGAAAGCGAACGCAATTCCAGTGCGGGTAAGGCCAGCCAAATTAAGCTCAAAACTATTCAGGAGATGGGCGCCTTTCGTTTTGACACAAGTAAAATCAAAGGGAAGCAAGTTCAATCTGCACGCTTATTCTTAAAAGTGCTTGGCAAAAAAGATGAGCTACGCTATCTACGTGTTTCAACTATTTCACAAACCTGGAAAGAAGGCACTGGTAAACAAGCATACGGGCCAGCCAATGGTGCTACTTTTCTCTATGCTGATGCCGACACCAAGAAACATTGGTCCCATCCTTATTCACAATTCGCAGACGTCGTTATGGGCTCTGGTCATACCATCACCACCTATGATGAATTAAAACGCGAAGGCAAAGGTTGGATAAGTATTAAACTCACTCCTGAATTAATCTACGCAATGTGCAATAACGTCACCGATGGCTTATGTGTCATGGATGGCGGTAACATCGCCTATTGGAATAACTTTATTGCGAGCAGCGAACAAAAAGCCAATGCCCCACATATTAAAGTTGTCACTGGTCCAGCACTCAATGACAAACCTGCAAAACCAGAAGTCAGCTTTCAAGAAAATTATGAAAAAGCTGGGTTAAAAACTGGAACGATTACTGTTAAGATAAAAAGTGCCGCAGACACCTTTGCTTGGAATATGAAAGTTAACGGTAAAGCCATACAGCGCTGGCAAACACCCTTCCCACATGCAACTCAGCGCAGCGGTAAAGAACAAGCGCATTTATCGGGGCGCAAAGCCGCACCTGAACATGTCACTTTTCATTTGCGTGAATTGGAACCTGGTAAAGACATTGCACTCGAAGTTATTGCTCTGTCTAAAGGCGGCTACGCGTCTGATCCAACTATCGTCAAAGGTCGCAGCTCCTCAGCGCGTAAAGGTACGCCCGTTGCAAAACCTATCACTGCACCACAAGGGACGGTGCAAGCACACAAGCTTGGCAATTTAGATGTGTGGGCTGTTCCCGGTTTAGTTAAAATTGACCCAATTAAAAATCGTACGGTTCATGGTGATCTCAATGGCAATGGCGATGGTTTAACACCTAATGCTGTTTGGAATGGTAAAAGCATCAGCCTACACGGCGCACGTGGCGAAACGGTCTCTTACCAATTAGTGGTCAAACGCCCAGATCAAACACCTGTCAATGGTATCAGCGTTACGTGCCACCCATTAAGCAATGGAAGCAGCAATATCGATGGCACAGATTTTGAACTATTTAAAAACTGGTACGCCAAAAATGGGAAAAACCCCAGTTGGTATCCGGCTTTTAATCTGCCAATTAAATCTGGTGATAATTTCGCTATTCCTGATGCTAAACGTGGCATCAATGAACAACTCAATCAAAGCATCTACGTAGACGTTTGGATCCCAAAGGATGCTACAGCTGGCCTGCATAAGGGCAAAGTGAGTATCGCACACAACGGCACCACACTCGATATCCCCGTTGAAGTAGACGTCTATAACTTTGAACTGCCAGATAAATTAAGCTTCTTTATTGAGTTCAACACCTATCACGTTCCACCTAATCATTTAGATTATCATCGTCTCGCTCATCAAAACCGCTGCGTCTTTAATCCGTGGCGTTATCGACCACGCGCTGAAGGCGATGGCAATAATTTAACCCTCATATGGGAAGACTATGATAGAAACGTCGGTCCGCTTTTAACCGGTGAAGCATTTACCAATAATCGACGCAGTGGAGTGCCAACACCGATTCTTTATCTCCCCTTTGAAGATACCTGGCCGGTTAATCTAACTAAATCAAATTATCATTACAAAGGTCCATGGGTTCAATTAAAAGGACATAAAATACCAGGAAATAAACGTAAAAATCCAAAATATAAAAAAGCCATGGAGGAATTAAATCAACATTATCAAACGGCTCCCTATCTCGGCAATGCGTTGCAACCCGCTTATACCGATGGCGAAGCGAAAGCGATTAAATTGTTCATTGAACATTTTCGCGACCAAGGATGGAATCAAACAGAAATGCATCAGTTTTATGGCGGTAAGAAAACTCATCGCATTGATTATGCCACCAATATGTGGTGGATGACTGACGAACCTTACCACTGGGATGACTGGTTACCCCTGCAGTTCTTTAATAATATTTGGGCTAAAACCATCAATGAAATTGGTGCTGATCCAAAAATTTGGATGGCTCGTGGTGACATTTCTCGACCAAATTGGCAAGGACGTGTTCTTGATGGCGTCATTCAATTAAACTACGGTGGCTTTAGCGATATGCGTCACAACTTACGCATGCGTTGGCTTAAAGAAAATACGGGCACTGAAATACGTGATTATGGCGGCTGTGGCAGTCCAGCGATAAGTTACACACAGGCTACCAGCAATG
>JANQLF010000248.1 GCA_028280785.1 Planctomycetota bacterium | reverse complement strand
TTCTGACTCAATCGGGCCAATGGCCTTGGGGAAGGCCTCATAGTTATGCCTGAAAATCGCCTCCATTACTGGCTTGGGGACACGAGCCACACCCTTAACCGTCGACTTGCCATCTCTAGCGACAAAGCCCCTTTCACCCTTATGCGCCCGGTCAAACATACCTGCAAACGATTTGAAAGAGCGCCGCTTCGACGAAATCGCCGCCATCGTCGATTTTGCGTTTTTCCGAACGAGCTCCTGCGTAGCTCGGTCATGCGCCTTGCCCTTTTCATTGATTAATGGGAAGAGAATTACAGCGATCTCATATGCCTCTGGGACACCATAACGATGGGCATGTTCGATATAGTACGCCTTCAACTCATCCTCAGTGATCTCCGCCTCTTTATACAGCAATGCGGTCATACCCGACAAGGTCAAAAATGCCGGATCATCTATCCACTGCTCCTCGGTCTTACCATATTTTTCTTGAATCATGGTATCAAAGGGCACCACGGTATCGCCCTTCTGTTCCTGATCATAATAATACTTGCGCTTTAAGCGTTCGAGAATTTCTTTTTTCAATTTATCATCAAGCACAATACCTGCAGATTTAATCGCCTGCTTAACCAACATCGCATCAATCATTTGTTCGCGAACATCAGCACCATATTTTTCCAATAATTTATTAACCAATAATACACGTGGGATTTCAATATTTGCAACTTTCACAATAATATCTTCGTCGTTTAACGAGGCCCAATCTGTTTTAACCAGCTGCGTCCGCAATAAATCTTCAATGGTTTGCATGCCCTCCTGGCGCATCAATTCATCTTCCAATTGACGCAAGGTAATAGCCTCGCCATTAACCCGAGCCATGACCGCTTCTTGTGTATTCGTCGGCTCTTTTACCTCCTCGGCTAGAGCAACTGACAGACAAAGACATATTAAAAATACATTTCGAAACATAATTTACTCCAAAGCTTGCACTGCATGAAACAAGGCCTGCAAATCACTAACTGCTAACTCTTCGACACGTTGACCAGCATCTAATCCTAAAGACGCACACACAGCCAAAGCCTTATCGCGATGTATGCCCGTATCACGCAAGGCCCGTGGAATCACCTTACGGCGAAATGCAAAGAGACCACGAATCCAAGGAGAAAAGCCTACAAGCATAGGTTGCTGCACCTGCCATTGTAAAATGACACTCTGCACCCGTGGCTTGGGATAAAAACACTCTGGATTCAAGTTTCGTACAATACGCCCCTCACCAACACTTTGTGCAACCGCAGCACTCGCACCCCACAACTTTGTTTTTGGACTCGCGCATAAGCGCTCCGCCGCCTCTTTTTGCACAGTCACTACTATGCATTGTGGCTGTAACGGTAACGCCAGGGCGTTTAAAATAATAGGTAAAGACACATCGTATGGTAAATTAGCAACTAATTTCCAAGGACGCTGGGCAAATTGCTCTATCTCTTGATGTAAATTATTTTTATTTGCCAATGCATCTCCGTGCACCAAGCGAAATGATTCTTGCTGAATATCTTCATTCAATAAACGCGCCATGCCTTGATCAATTTCGACAGCCATTAATTCATCAACGTTGTCCAAGATCCGCTTGGTTAATATGCCGGTCCCAGGACCAATTTCGATAATGCGATCAGCGCTTTGTAAATCAGCTGCTTCCAACAAATCATTTAAGGCTTGCTCATCAATCATGAAATTTTGACCAAAGCGATGATTAGGCGCTAAACCCATTCGCTTTAAATCACTCAGTAATGTTTGTTTGATGCTCATTCAGCTGCCTGATCAATATCCGCCGGCAAGAACCAGCGTTGATCGCGCAGTAATTTTTCAATCGATGCCGCCGGACACCACGCCACTCCGTCCAAAACCTGCTGACCAGATGAAGAATCAACAGAAACGGGGTACAGACCATTTAATTTCTCACCGATCAATATGCGTATATGCTCGCGGCGGTCATCAAAACTTGGCATAAAAATTTCCAATTCCGCTTTAACTTGATCAGCAGGAAGCGACTGTTGCGTGCTATCTGAACGCTGCGCTTTGCAATCACTTAAATCTGATAAAAACAAACGCATTTGCAGTTTATCAACATCCTGCCACTGACCATTGTACTTCGTTTGCCAATGCTGTTCGGTCTTCACCACCATAAAGGTTTTACCATTATTTTTGATTCGTAATTGTTCTATTTGCCCAGGCACACCAGCAAAAATAAAACCGGGACTCACATCAGAAAATAATTGTTCAACATCTCGTTCATCCAATTTATATTCCAATGTAGACTCTCTATTCATAGCCCACCACTGACCATTCTCTTGGATGAGACTCATGCCCCAATCACGACCCAGGGTCTCTTCAATAAACTGCTCATCCTCACCATCTTCAATCTGCCAAGCTGACAAACGAATATCCAAACCACGCTGTGGCTTGGTATGTAATTTTATTCGTTCTGGTGTGGCCAATCGGGTTTCCTGAGATTGTAAATGGAGCAAGCTCAAGGCCACGCGTGAACAAGACGTTGCATCAGCCTGTTCATCACGATCTAAGGTTTCAGGTGATGAATAATAAGAAATAAACCAACTATTTAATGACTGACGCTTGAGTAATTCACCGCGATAGGGTTTTTGATAATGAATGCGTTGAATTTTTTCTACACGGCGAACATCAGCCGGCAACACATAGGGATTCAGAAAGGAACTTGGATTTAACAATGCCTTAAAAGAAACTGGATTCTGTTCGACAGTCGACGCCACTAATTTGCCACGATGAAAAAGACTTTGAACCGTGCCATCGGCAAACCAGTGAAGCACAGCACGCTGATCCTTCTCACCGTCATAGCACTCTATCGTCCGCATATCATCTCGCGGCAATAACGAACCGCTAATCGGCTGTAAGCGCACATCTTTCACTTCTAAATTATTCAGTGTATTAAAAAAGTCATAACCAACCATAGATGATGCTGATTCGCGCCCCTCTGGCCAAATTAATTCCCAATAACTATAGCCAGTCACTTGATAAGAACTGTCATCATCTTTATAGCGCTGAAGGCGAAATTCTTCGAGGGCGCCGTTCTTAATAATAATGCGATCAAAGGGCAGACCATCGATACCAAACATAATATCCAACAAGTAATCACGCTTAAATGCATCGCGCAACATCTCTAATTCTTGCCACTTTTGCTTACTTAATACCTGCATCGGTTGATTACCTGCTTTAATGAGCTGACGCTCTTTGCCTTGATAGACAGTAATATGATAATCATCTCCTGCGCTGGTTTTGGCAACAAATTTCCACAACTCCTCAGCGTCAGCTTGCAATGCGACGCCCTTCAATTCATCCAGGGTTAATGAGCTTAAACATTTGATCAAATCGGCACCGCGCGAATTAAACGGTGGTCGATGCGGCTGATTACTCGACAGCCAACCGCCCAATTGAGAAACTCGCTCTAAGACGAGACCATCAAATTCCAGGGTCACGTAGCTTCCAGCGTTTGAAATTAAGGTGTTATTATCTAAACGCCCGGTGTATCTGCCCAAACCTTCGACATAGCGTTTCCCTAAAACATAAATGCGCTTGCGGTTTTCATCCCAAATATAACCGCTATTACCCAATATCGACCAGCGAAAGCGTTGATCATTAAATTGAAGTTCTGCGCTGCCGTCCAAGCCATAGTCCTCAAGCACTGATGGCTGAATATCTTCAATAATTTTTTCGCGTTTAACTTTCACACGCTTAAGGAATTTATTTAAATTTTTAAATTTGCTTGGCACCATAGTGCGTTCGACATCATTGATTAATAATGTGCCATCTTTAAGGCGCTGACGCCAAGGGCCGGATACTATGTCACATTCATTTGATATTTGCTCTGGGAAAATATAAATAACATCATCTACATCCTTGTTAATAAAAACAAAGTATGTTAACCAAGCCATGATACAGGCGACTATTACATATCCGAACTTGGTCACGGCGCTATTCAGCCCCCAAATTCGTGCTGTCTCGGCAAATCATCCGGTGAGCTCAAACCAAAACGCTCTAAAAATTGATCAGTGGTTCCATACAGCAATGGTCTACCCAAGGCCTCATCATCGCGGCCAACAACGTGCACCAAATGCATGTCCATTAATTGGCGCAGCATCGGACCACATTGAACGCCGCGTATATCTTCGATTTTACCGCGTGAAACGGGCTGTTTATAAGCAACAATTGCCAATGTTTCCATGGCACTTTTACTCAATCGAGATGGTAATTCTTTTTTATCTAGTTGACGCACCCATGGATGAAATTGAACACGGGTTAATAATTGCCAGCCACCACCAATTTTACGCAAATCCCAACCGCGCTCTTCGGCGGTGTAACGCTCGCTCAAGCCACGCAAAAAACCTTCAAGATAACTGCGCTGTGAACCAGGTAGACATTTTTCGATGCGTTCCAACTTTAATGGTTTATTTGATACTAAAAGCAATGATTCCAAAACACCGCGTAATTCTGAAGCAGGCATATCCAATACATCTGGAGCAAAATCTTCTTCCAGAACTGAGTCATCATCATGCTCTAAAACATCACGTACCTCAGCTTGGCTAATCGCTTCAATTAATGGTGCATCCACTTCTCTATCGGCAACAGGAATGCCAGATGGTACTGACTCCGCATTCGCTACGGCTGAAGCAGCTGTTTTCTTTTTTGCTACTTGAGCTCCACCACTCACTGTTGCTCCATCACTTGCAGACACCACTACGCCAGCCTCGATACTCATGCTGCTTTCTCCACAAAATTTTTCAGCAAATCCTTGCCACTTTCTGTCAAAAAACTTTCCGGATGAAATTGAACACCCTCAATTGGTAATTCACGATGACGAATGCCCATCAATTCTTCCTGATCACAAGTCCACGCTGTTGCCTCTAAACAAGACGGCAATTCTTTGTTAACCACTAAACTATGATAACGCGTCGCAACAAATGGATTAGGAATGTTTTCAAAAACACCCTTACCGTCGTGTCGAATTTCGGAAGTTTTCCCATGCATTAATCGTTCTGCATGTTCAACCTTTCCACCAAATGCTTGACCAATCGATTGATGGCCGAGACAAACACCAAGCAACGGGATGCCTTTATCCGCAACTGCTTGAATTAATGCGACACTGATGCCTGCTTGATCGGGATCACAAGGCCCAGGTGAAATTAAAATTTTATCCGGCTGCTCGGCCAAGACTTCTTCAACGGTCTTTTCATCATTGCGATAAACACGCAGCTCGGCACCCAACTCCCACAAATATTGCACGAGATTAAAGGTGAAACTGTCATAGTTATCGATAACCGTGATCATTTAAAATCCTGATTGGCGTTGCAGGTCAGGAGCCTAGGAGCATGGGGCTGATGTCAAATCGCACGGGAGCGCTACCGCTACTCTAAATCCTCACCGTAACGCTCAATCCATGCTTTGCGAAAGAGCTTCCGCGCATTATGGATGCGCCAACGCGTGGTACCGTAATCAACCCCAGTGATCGTCGCTATCTCATCAGGACCAAGGCCTTCAACATCGCGCATCACGATCAACTCACGATATTTCTCCGGCACTTCCTCAAGAACCAATTGAATCCGCTTGCGCATCTCTTGCTGCGCCAATGGCTCGATGCTGGTCTCATCACCACTCACTTCTGCTGTTTCAGCTATGACCTGTACGGTGTTTGGTCGCTTCTTACGTAAGTAATCGATGGCCAAATTGCGTACAATCTGCAAAAACCAGGCTTTAAAGGGCCGAGATGGGTCGTAGAGCCCGGGTTTTCTCAAAACACGAATAAATGCATCTTGAACGATATCGCGGGCAATGTCATCATCATGAACGACATGCCGTGCTATCCAAAATCCAGGTTCCTGATAGATGGCCACCAGTTCATCTAAGGCGCTGCGATCCCCATCCGCATATTTGCGGAGCATGATAGCTTCGACAGAAGGCGAAGATTTATCGGATTCAGGCACCGGAACTCATGTCCATGACTGGAACTATAGACTGAGCCCCTCTTGAGCAACTATAGGCCATAGCATGTCTGACATAGGCGGCACTTGTACCCTCCGAAAGCCCTCCTAGGACTTGAGCCATGCATGTAGCGGACCGTTTAAGCAAATCGATCGAAACAAATCAGTCCATCGCCTGTGTCGGACTCGACCCAAGACCGCACCTGATACCACCACAACTCCAATCCCACAGCATTGATAAACATGGCAATGGCATTGAAGCCATTTGTGATGCCTTTTTAAGCTTTAACCAAGGCATCCTCGATGCAGTTGCTGGTCACTGCGCAGCAATCAAACCGCAAGTCGCCTGCTATGAAGCATACGGATGGCGTGGCATGCAAGTCTTGGAAGCTAGCATCGCTTATGCAAAAAAACTGTCGATTCCGGTTATCGTTGACGGCAAGCGCAATGACATTGGCTCAACCGCCACGCATTATCAACAAGCATGGCTTGGCGATATCCCAATCTTTAATGACGAGCAACACGAAGGCGTTGGCGCTGATTGGCTGACCGTCAATGGCTACCTCGGCAGTGACGGCATCAATCCGTTTCTCGACGATGAAAATGAACACGGCATTTTTGTGCTGGTTAAAACCTCTAATCCCTCGAGCGGCGAACTGCAGAGTCAGGAAAGCGGTGAGACCAGCGTCATGGAAGCAATGGCCAAACTTGTCAATCAATGGGGCTCAGAGCGCCTGGGTAATTGTGGTTTATCAGATGTTGGAGCCGTTGTTGGTGCCACCTATCCAGAAGAAGCCAAAACCCTGCGTCAACACATGCCGCATGCGATCTTCCTCGTCCCTGGTTATGGCGCGCAAGGCGGTTCTGCTGCCGAAGCACTCGCTGGCATTCGAACTGATGGGCAAGGTGTTTTGGTCAATGCATCACGAAGCATTAATGGCGCATGGCAAACTCAAAATGACGCCGCCAATTGGACTGATGCTGCGCACCAAGCCATTCTATCTATGAATGATGATTTGAATAATCATCGCTAGATAAACGGAGACAGAGATGAAACATCTGATCCCAACACTCTTGTTACTTGCATGTTCATTTGGCATCACTTTATCTGGCGAAGAAAAAGTGCTCTACGAGTTTAAATTAAAAAATGGACAAAATATCGTCGGCTATGGTGAAGATATTGGTGTCGACCGCTTAAAAATACACATCGTATTCAAAGGCAAGGTCATGGCATCAAAAGAGGTCAAAATCACCGATGTCGTCAGCCGTAAAAAAATCAAAGTTTTAGAAAAAGAAGCAAAATCAGAACCAACTAAAGATGAAGATACTGATACTAAATTCGAAGAACCGATTGAGAAATTCTACGAGTTTCAAAAACTCAAAAAAGAACACTATCATACATTAGAGAAAGCGCTATCTCAGCTAGGCAATACCTGTAAATCTTTCAATCCACCGCCTAAAAAAGAAATCTATGAAAAACACCTCGACGCCGCACAGGTAGCACTCAAGAATTACCTGGAATCATTGGCCAATTATCATCAAGCACTGACACAGATCATCAATACACGATCAAATAATACCGCCAAGACTAAATTTAAGAATTTATTCGAAGAAGAACTCGAATTATCTCGCAGCACCCTTACCGACAGCATCGGAAAAAATGTCAGTAGATACAATCGCTACCTCGCCGCTGACGCCTGGGTCAAAAGTGCAAACTTAACGCCCATCAAAGAATCCTTCGCAAAATCTAGCCCAGAAGTATTAAGCAGAGTCAAACTCATCAATAAAAGCCTCAAGACCTTCAGAGAAATTCGTGAGGGCAAATCGTATGATTACAACGCCGTCCTGTGGTTCCTAAAAAACAACGAGTATTTACTCACCTACGCAGAAAGTCGATAATCCAACATGAAAATATTTTTTGTATTGATTACACTCTTCCTTGCCACCCACTTATACGCAGCTGATTCTGATGTATACAAAATCACCCTCAAAGATGGTCGTGAAATAACTGGCAAGCTAGAAGAAGTCGGCTTAGATCGCTACAAAATTCATATGGTCTTTAAAGGCCGGGTCATGGGCACCATGGATGTAACAGCAGCTGACATTGTCAGTAAAAAACTCGTCCCTGCTGCTAAACCTAAAGAAACCGTTAAAAAAGAAGAGGAAAAGCCCAAAGAAGAAACCGCCAAGAAAGAAGAACCAAAAACTGAAGCACCTGTGATCAAGAAGACTAAGTCGCCACTACGGGAAAAACACAAAAAAGCTCAAGTAAAAAACATCGAAACCTATAAAGAGTTAGATGGGGCGCTCATCAATCTCAAAGTACGTGCTGAGAGCACCTCCCTGAAAGACGGCATCGATAAAAACCTCAAAATGGTAAAAGAGAAATTAGCAGCACATATAAAAGCCTACAAAGAGCTCGCTGAAATCGATCAACAGCTCATGGCCAAAACAGCAGACAAGGGCCTTAAAGAATTAGCAAAGCACCACCAGGTGTACCTGCAGCACATTGAAGAAAAAGCTCAAGCGGAAATAAGCAAATCTATTTCTTCACGCGCAAAATCGGATTTCGTCATCGCCTGGCTCAAAGATGCCGATTTAAGTCCTATCCCAGACTCTTTCGCTGGTGGTGACAAAGTACTGGTCAAACAGGTCGCTCTCATCAATAAACGACTCGCCGAATTTGATGAAATGCGCAAAAAGAAAAAAGTGGATTACAAAAAGGTCCTGCAGCTCTTAGATCACCACGAATACTTCGCTATCTACGCCGATTCGCGCAAATAGCATTACAAGTACTTATCAGCAAAATCTAAATACTGCTTCCAATCAAATGCCTTCACGTCGTGGCCACCGCTACGTACATGATAAGCGACATCGGCACCAACGGGTTCATCAATCGTTGCTTGGGCATCACTCGCAATTCCCTGCTTGCCGAATAATTCATAAACCGGCGTCGCATGATATGCTGATAAAAATTCACCTCTGGGATCTGCCCAGGTGTCTTCAACAGCACTAGCGACATAAACCGGGCGCGGTGCCTGCAAGGCAATTAACATGTGCTGATCAACAGGCATCGACGATTCGTTTCCACCGTAAGTTTTATGTTGCTCACAGAACCAATGCGGAAAAGAATTATTAATAACCCCAATTGTTTCACCAAAACGACGCCGTGATAGCGCAGCACCACCACAACCAGAATTATTTGAAATAATTAATGAAAAGCGTTGGTCCTGGGCACCCGTCCATAACGATGTTTTACCTAAACGAGAATGACCGATAACTGCGACGCGCTTTTCATCAATAAGCGCATCGCCCTCGCAATAATCCATGACACGCTGTAGACCCCATGACCATGCCGCAATGGTCGCCCAATTATTTTTTGCAGGTCGATGGAATTCATTATCACTATACAATGCATGCACACCATTTTTAAAATCATCATCATAATCAGGATCGATATCGCCGTAATAAATCGTAATTAATGCATAACCACGTTTAACAATTTCTTCTGCTGCCCAACGCGACTGCGCTGTCCCACGCCCTTTCTCAGAAGCATTATTACCATCACTATGTTCAGACTCGCGCACCCATGAGCTTGGTAACAATATCTGCGGATCCTCATGCACGGTATGGTTGCCATGAAAATTAAGTCCCATAAATGCAGGCACTGATGCCGCGTCTTTAGGGGCATAGATTAACACCGAAATATCATGTTGTTTATCAGCAACAGTAATTGTTACACAGACCTGTTTGCGCAAGGCCTGACCGTTAAATGCGTCGCCCTCCTCAACAACCTTACCACTAACGGCATAGGCTTCCTGCGGTGATTGCCCAAAAATGTAATTAGTATAGGCATCAAGAATTTCTTGACGGCGTTGCTGCCATTGCTCCACCGTGCTTACTGTTTGACCCGCATTATTCACCAAGACATCAGGCAATGTAAATTCAGGCACTTGAGATTCGTCATAGTTTGCTTCATCGATTATGGACATGGCTTGATCCTAAACTTAAAAGGAAAGGAGTAAAGATTAGACGGCATTATCTTTTGATAAAAATTCGCGCATAACGCAATATGACCACCAACAAACCGGTAACATCAATACCAACATAGCAACACGCATCCAGTAAACTTCTTGGTAATTTGATAGATAGGCCAAATAACTACCGAACAAGGGCCCACCCATCCAACCGATACTGCGCGCTGTTCCAGCCCAACCAAAAACACTACCGCGACGCTCGGCAGGCGTCTGCCTGCTCAACAACACCTGTAAAACAGGATCGATGCCAGCCATACTCAAAGCAATACACAAGACAATAAAGTAGATAGGAAGTATTTGATCAACATAGATCAGAGGAATTGAAGCCGCTGCAGCTAAACATGCACACAGCACTAATATTTTATAGGGACCAAATTTATCCGCACACCAGCCCCACATCAAACCACCTATTGAAAATGCAATACCACTAATCGCATAGATATCACCAACAATAACCGACGCACCTTCAATCGATCCATTTAATTTTTGAATAAGCAGTGGAAACGTCGCATTATCTACGTTACTCATGATACTAACCATAGCCATCAACATCAACACTGGTAATACAAAGATGAGAACTGAATTTGAATTTTTTCTACTAATTTTCTCTGATTTTGCTTCGTGCTTTTCCACTGCACCAAACAGAACTAATAACGTTGCAATGACCGACAATATTCCACCAATAAAAAACGCTTCTCTATATCCATACATTTCAGCAACACGACCACCCATGGCACTACCAATGCCGATACCGCCGGCAACTGCTGCCGCCAAGGAACCAAGAGCCATGCCCTGACGATGACCTGGAGTAGAAACCGCCAATAACGTTTGTGCCGCTGGTAGAACTCCAGTAAATAAACCCTGACATACACGAAAGACGATAAGCCAGATCACACTCGGCGCCCATGCCATGCCAAATAAAATTAAAGACGCACACACATTGGCACGAAACAACATTTTTTTTCGACCAAAACGGTCAGCCATTATTCCCCAAAACGGAGCGCCAATAGAAAAAAATAATGGCGCCGTTACGGCAAATGCCGTTGTCCACCACAAAACTTCTGATTCACCACTAACGCCAAGTTCTTGTATATAATATGCAATAAAAGGCAGGCCCATACAGAAACCCGCAATCGAAAAAAATTGCACTATCCAGATAATAAAAAACTGTCGCACCCATCCGTCATGCTGTGACATCCACAGGAATCTGTAGTGGCGTTCAGTATTAGCAAGATATTAATCGAAAAAACCAATGGTTCAGCGAGTTGAGACTTGGCCTAGGTACTAGGGCCATAACGTTAATTACATGAGCGATAAACCAAACATCTTATATATCTGTACCGACCAACAACATCTCAACATGATGAGCTGTGCTGGCAATCAATATCTTAAAACACCAGCAATGGATAATTTAGCAGCTACGGGCGTGCGCTTTACCCGCGCGTATTGCACCAATCCTGTCTGCGTCCCCTCACGTTTTTCAATGTTTACAGGGCGCATGCCAAGTGCGATTCAATTACGCAGTAATGTTGGAGACACCACGCCTTATACCGAAGAATATCAACAACAGGGACTCGGCCACTGCTTAAGTGCAGCTGGTTATGAATGTGTTTATGGTGGTAAAGAACATTTTCCGCAAGGAATGACATCCGAACAACTTGGCTTTACCTATATTTGTAAAGATGAGCGTGATGACCTTGCTGATGTTTGCGCTGACTGGTTAAAACAAAAGCACGACAAACCCTTTGCCATGGTCGCCTCTTTAATTAATCCACATGATATTTGCTACATGGCCATTCGCGCCTTTGCTACGAGTGAGTTTGATCACCGCTTATTAGAACGAGGCGCGCAAGAAGTATCAACACTCGATGAAGCACTTAAATTACCTGAAGGCGTTAGTGAAGAAGAGTTTTGGGAAAAATACTGTCCTCCACTTCCAGATAATTATGATCCACAAGCCGATGAACCTGAATTAATTCAATTCATGCTTGATCAACGCGCCTTCAAACGCCGAGCACAAGATGAATGGGGCGAAAAAGAATGGCGCATGCATCGCTGGGCCTATGTCCGCCTTACCGAAATTGTCGATGAACAAATGCAACGCATTCTCAATGCCCTCGATGAAGCGGGACTGCGCGATAACACCATCATTGTTTTTTCAAGTGATCATGGCGATCATGACTCTTCGCATCGACTCGAACATAAAACTGTCTTCTATAATGAAGCCGACAACGTACCGATGATCATCTGCGATCCGCGCAATCCAAACAAAGGTAGCGTTGACGATACGCATTTAATCTCGAATGGTCTTGATATATTTCCCACCCTCTGCGATTATGCTGGCGCAGAAATTCCAGCACATATTACCGGTCGAAGCCTTAAAGAATTGGCGCAAGGAAACCAAGCAGCTGAATGGCGTGATGTTGTTTATGCTGAAAATGAAATCTCCTACATGGCCTGCACCAAAGATTATAAATACGTTCTCTATGATAGTGGTGAAAACGCCGAGCAATTATACGACCTGGTGAATGACCATGATCAAACACGCAATGCGGCCAAGGATGCTGATAAACAAGAGATAGTTGAGCGCCATCGCCAATTATTAGCGGAACAACGCGAAATATATAAGGCTTTAGAAATTTAGTCCTGCTTCAGGCGCTGGCAGGTCATTATTGGCCACGGCACTTGCTCACTACCGTAATAGAGATTGCCATCGCGGTCAAAGCACAGCGATTCACATTGGCGCAATTTGGGCCGTGCAATTATAGTAGGCTTTTTCTGAAAGGCTTCGAGCCACGTACCATCACCCTTCGCATAAATATAAATGTGCTTATAGGTATTTATCGCAGTAAGCTGATGCTTATTATCAATATCCATGGCGGTAATCTGTGAACGGTATTTGCCGAATTTTTGATCTTCAATAAGATCTGCTTCCAATGGCTGAGGGATAGTTGTCAGCTCACCGAGCTTTGTAGCTGATACCAACAAGGTGTTTTTGGGCCTCAGTGGTAAGGTATAAATGCGCGCTGGAACATCGCGCTTGCTCATCAGATAAAATAGCTGCTCTTGCTCATCTACGGCAATGCCTTCGCAATCACGTGGACCATCTGGATACATAAATATAAATGTCCAAGCCAACTTTAACTCGATGCTTTTCTGTTGAGCAAGCAGTGGCTCCTCAAATACATAGATCTGACAAAAAGGCCTAACCGCAGCATTATCACCAATATCCGCAACTGCCAAGTAAGCTTTCCCATCAAGTTGAAAACCGCTCATGTCTTCCCAATCAATATTACCCAATACTGGGCTTTTTAATTGGACAAGCGTTTCACCCTTTTTATTTATTCCATAAATAAGCGCTTTATTACCACTATCATTGACGGTCCAATAAATGTTTTTATTGCGAATCCCAACGGCCAAACCACTGGACTCTTTAATGCGTTTGTCGAAAACCATGCACAGTTGCTGTGGTGCAGCAAATGCATCAGATTTCTCCAGCTGAAATGCATCCTCAGGTTTATCGGCAGCACCCAGCAATAAACAGGCGAGCCACAGCAAAACACAAGATAGGAATCGCATAGAAATTCTAGAGTGCGTTATTAATCGCTGCCACTAAATCAGCATCATCAGGTGTCGTTTTCGGCCCAAAGCGAGCAATGATCTGGCCATCTTTTCCAATTAAAAACTTTTCAAAATTCCAAGTAATTGGACCAGCC
>JANQLF010000002.1 GCA_028280785.1 Planctomycetota bacterium | reverse complement strand
TTTAACTGACTTTTTGCGGCCAATGTGTCGTTTGCTGAATGATGACATGGGCCTGCTGCATAATGAACGCATCATTAAAGCCTTGGAATTTCGTCAGTACATGAATGCCCCTGACGGCGGTTGTTATAATTTTTCGAATGTAAATTCAGCGCGTGATGGAGGGGCGTCGGTACATACCTATTGGTGGGCTGCGCAGTTAAATCGTCCCGATTTAATTTATGGCGCACATAGAATGCAAAAAGAGGGGCGCTTGCATCTGGGATTATTTTACAATATCGAATCCTTGTGGTTGCGCGACGCCTTTCAAAAAGAAGCAGAGCCCGATCGTGCAGGCTTAAAACATTTTCGTGAACTCGATTGGGTTACCTGGCGTGGTGATAAATCATGGCTGGCATTTCGCTCCGGTTTTAATGGTGGTAATCATAATAACTTCGACCTCGGTCATTTTATTTTAGGCTATGGCGACGAGCGCTTTCTGATTGATCCCGGCTACGGTGCATCCAAGACCTCGGAGCATAATATGGTCACCTTGTTTAGTCAGGAACAAACTGAATCAGCGAGAGCACGAATTTTTCGCTGCCGTCAATATGATAAGGGTTTTTATCTCGCCTGTAATCTCCAAGAAGCCTGGCCGCATCGTTGTGCCATGTATAATCGCCATCTCTTATTAATTGACGACAAGCATCTTTTGGTTTTAGATCACATGTACGGCAGAGAAGGCAATCGCTTAACCCCGCGCTTTCATTTGCAAACGCATTTAGCTGTTGATCTCGATCAAAAAATAATTCAAGGCAGCAAGCACGCCTTACATCTACAGACGCTAAGTCCCACCAAATTATGGCAAACAAATGAGTGGAGCTGGGGTGGCGATGATATTCAAACCGTTACTTGGCGCTGCCAAGTTGATGAAGTGCAGACCATACATCCATTATTGCTAAGTTTCGAACAAGCTGACGCATCCTACAGTGTCGATGGAGATGTGTTTACCTTGCAGCTAAACGGGCAAGGTCACCACATTCATCTTGCCGACGGCCGATTAATAATTTAATTTGACGTCTAGAACCTTATCTAGCTTTTTCTTTTACCGCTTTTTCTTTCTCGGCTTTTTCCTGGGCCTTGCGTAAATCTGCAGTAAAGGCTTCCAGATCGAATTGTTCGACGGTGGCGGCGACAACCGGATCGGCTTGGAGTGCTTCGACGTGTGGTGAATCAACGAGGTCGCCGAGGCTGCGAATATCACCTTTGCTAAATGCCTCTAGATGTGCGGCGAATGTTTTATCGCAGAGGGCGTCTTGAACGCAGGGGCGGTCAATAATAACGGCCAGACCATGTGCTTCGGCGATTGGTAATAAATCAACCTCCGGTGTTAACAGGATCAACTGCATCGTGCGTACATAACGGGTGCGTTTACCAACAACGGGGACGCGTTCTAATAAACCACCGCTGATGCTGGCGAGTTCGCTGCCGAAGGCGCGCATGCCGGCCCATTCATCGTCTTCTTGATCGACGTCCGCTGCCATACCGGGAGTAGCTGCATTTAATTGTTTCTGTGGTGATGGTCTGCTGAGCCAAGTCATGCCGAGCGACAATAATAAACACAAAAATAAACCGAGAACTGCACCAGAAGCGGCGCCGACATAACGCCAGACATAATCACCCATACTTGGCGTGGATTCCGGTTTATCTGATTCGTTTTCAGCAGTCGTTTGTTGTTGGCGGCGATGAAATAACTTAAATGCAATCAGAACGACGGCCAAAGATCCGATAGCGCCCCACCAACCAAGGCGCAGGAATAAAGTGGGCACGCTCGGCAAAATAATGCTGTAGAGGACTAAGATACTGGCCAATAGCAGCGCGGCTGCGCGCCCCCGGTAATAACCGAGGATCGCTGCAAGGGTGCTGAGTACCAACACCAAGCCGCCTGCTAAAGCAGTCATGTGTTTAACGAGTCCTTATCCAGGATTCGGTAATCGCGAATTCACCGCGTTGTTTTTGAATAACTTCTATGACTTCAATGTGCTTAATTGCATCAACGACGACTTGAAGATGCATCATTATCAAGGCCTCTTGTTGCATATTTTGCGCACGGCGACGAAAACGACGTCTATTTTGATGATCGTATAATTCTTTACCGACAGTTAAAAAATATTGTGCCCATGCACCGACATCCAGGCGCATGGTCATTGAATGTTTTTCTTGTTTCGGTTTTTTACCAGCATCACGTTCGCGCAGGCTATGCAGTTGTTTTGGCGAGAGACCAATAAGCAGTAATTTATCAGTTACGATGGCAGTCGGTTGCACATCTTCACCAAGTGGGGTGGCATAGCCATAACTGGTCCAACCGTCACCATTTTTTACTTCTGGATCAGGAATATTGAGATCCTCAGGGATATTGCTGCCAGGTAATGCGGAAAGAGAACGACCTAATTTTAAGATTGCCTCTTTGCAGGCGACGACCGAACGAATTAAAGCAGCCGAGTCTTGCAGGCGCATGGCTAAACCAAAACGTGGAATACTTAATTGCTGTGGAAAGTCACGTACACCTGGTGGCATGATGACGGTACCACCGTTTTCGACAACCATGGTGCTCATCGAAGTTTCGCCAATCGCTTTGGCTAAATCTCCTTTGGCAATATCGCGCAGGCTGCCACCAAAGGTGCGCAATGCGGCAATAACCGTGCGTGCATTTTCTTGTTCTTTAGGACGCATTTTTTCCAAAGCAAAATCTTCAAAATAACCAAACATTTTTTGCAGCACCGAAGAAATAACATCGATATCATTGGCGCGGACCATGGTATTTTGCGTGCTGCTGAGCATGGCTGCTTTATCGGCCAACGCCGCTAATTCTAATTCAGCATCAACGGTGACCTTGCTTTTGCGACCAGGTCGCGCGACATAGCTGCGTAGGCCTTGCTCAGCAAAGGTACAGGCAATCAACGGCGCAGGGTCAGGAATATCAGCAGCAACTTGCGGTACTATTTCAGTCAGGTCCTCTTGCATGCGTTTGGCAATCTCAGGGGGAATTTCTTTAGTTGTTTTAATAATGGTGGCTAATTGTTCCTCGGTTTCTTTGAGGCGTTCAGGTGTCCATTCCAAGATACCCATTAATTCTGTATTGTGATAACTTAAATAAGCTAAACTCTCGCGCTGCAGGGAACGCGCCATTTGAAAATCTTTACTCGCACCAAGCGGCGTTTCAGCGCCCCATTTATTGATAAAGGCTTGGTCAGGCCCAACGTGCAGTAACAGATAATTATCGCGAATAGTTAAATTAATATGAATGCTATGCGTCATGAGCCAGTCGAATAATTGGTTGACTTTTTCGAGGGGGACGCCTTCGCGCATCAGGCCGCGCATTAATTGGAAGCGCTGTGGTTCGACAATCATCTTCAGTGGAATGGTAATGTTATGTGCCCATGCCTCGGTTGGGTTGTTGCGTGCATACATACCCGGTGGCATCTGCGCAGTCGCACCAAACAAAAACCGATCGAGTAATGCTTTAGCCGGTTCAACATTTTTTAAACGAATACCAAGGATACCGGCAGGAATGCCAAGTTTCTCACGCTGTTCGAGGACCATGTCGACGAATATTTTTGGTGAAATATCTTCATTGCGTTGTCTGAGGCCATTTTCGAGCCCGGCTAAAAATGCCGCATTATACAGTTGTAACATAGCATCGATGCGACTCGGGGTGCGTGCATCGCTGGCGATAAATAATTCTTGATCGACCATGTCACGCAGCAGTGCCGCGACTTCTTGTCCTGGAGGCGATTGCAAAAATTGCAGCAGACCACGAAACGGATCTTCCTGTGGCATGCGCTGTAAGGCCATCATGGCCCCAGGTGTTTGCCGAATTTTTTGCATCGGCGCACTATTCCAAAAATTCAGCGCCAGCTCATCGGGATTTAGCACCATGGTGAAGGCCGAACAGTCCCCAGGCAGAAAGTGCGCAGCGCCAAGACCATTCTTCAGGGCCGCCAAATCACGATCAGGGAAGGGATTGGCAGGTGGTTCGACCAGTGGCTGCGGCTCAGCAGTAGGCTCGGCATCAACGGGCGATGCATTGGCCGCA
Source organism: Planctomycetota bacterium (assembly GCA_028280785.1). GTDB lineage: Bacteria > Planctomycetota > UBA11346 > UBA11346 > UBA11346 > JANQLF01. Next base: position 31,039 of record JANQLF010000002.1, on the reverse strand, counting down.
ATAGGAGCAACCGACAAGAGCGGTGAGCTGCTATTGACGCAACTAGCAGTAAAACACAGCACTAACGCCGCAGCGCCAATCAAAAGATGGGGAACAGTGAACAAACGCATAAATGGCACTCCATATCAAGACTGCTTAGCGCAGCCAAATTTTGCCGTTGAATGAACCCAAGAGATTGCTCCCAAATGAGGTGGATGCAAGATTTGATTGGGCTGAACTTATGGAACTATCTGGGTGTTTCTGGTGATAGGATACAGGTTTCCCAAGTGATCGGCAGAGCCCAGCCAGCACAAAATTGCCTACTTGTAATGCATCTCGGCATGAATGTGAAATTGCTGGCAATAATTGTGTGCCGGGAGTGTCGAGCCCCAGCTCGACATAATTTATAGCAAACTGGTATGGGTCTTAGTATTAGTTTTGGTCTTAGTTTAAACCAACCTGGGAGCGAGACCGTCCCGGTCGCAGTTAGACGAAAGAATTGCAGAACTAAACGCATTCCAGGCATTTCCGTGAAATTCTTGGCAATATATTTTGATAAAGGGGTGAAAAGAAGGGGCTACACTCATTAATCTCAGTAGTTAGGAGATCGCTATGAAAGTAATTGGTGGATTAATTGTCTTAGTGTTTTTTGCGTATACAGCGTATCTGTATCTAGTCCCGAGTCATTTACGTCATCGTTCTTCATCATTTGGAGGCGCGGCAACAGCAAATATGAAGGCTGCCATATTCGCAAGCCAGGTTCAATTTCAGGCAGGTTGTTATATCGACGATAATAAGAACGGAATTGGTGAATATGGATTTTTTAATCAAATGGCGGGAGACGTCGCTACGCACAAAACTAAAAAGGGGGAGCTGAAATTTATCGTTGGTCATTTAGCAGAGGCTATTAATCAGCAGGGGATTACCGAAGCATCGCATTACAGTTTTCAGATATTCTTACCTGATGGTCGTGGCGGATACTACGATTTTGAATCTTATCAAAAAGATCCGGATAAGGCACTTGGTGCAAGTGAACGGGAGCATTGCTTTTTGGCAGTCGCTTGGCCCAATGAAATTCATACGACACTGTATCAAGAAATTAAAATATTCTTTAATATAGAAAATAGAGTGGTCAAAGGTCGCCGTGGATTTTTCATGTTTCAGGATGGGCATGTTCGTTCAACCAGTATAATTAAATCTCGCGACGCATTCATGGCCAATCCCAGTTGGGAGCACATATTCAAAAAAGACCCAATAACTGGAAAACCAGATATAAACACCATAGACGAAGACCTGTGGCCTTATTATAGCAAATAGTGCACCAAACCTATGCTAGACAAAAAGTCACATCGTAATATGGTTTAAGCCCTCGTTCATTTGTATAGTAAAACATAAATAGGGATATTGGATGGAGCAGGTAACTGAACCGGGCCTCGGCGAATTAAAGTATGCTTTGCGCACGGAAAATACTGATTCGTTTAATAAAATTGTTCATCACATGCTGCGTAGTGAACAAACATCCTATGATCTCCTGGAGCAATGTTTTGCTGCGTGTAAGGAAGTGGGTAAAGGTGACGAATTTACCGAAATGGTTCGAGATGCATTTGCCAGTGGCGAATCAAAAGCTATGCCTGAAATTTGGCTCGGAGAAGAAGGGATTCAGGTAGATTCCTTTGAGGATATAAGACCGTATATTGAGCTACGTGCTGATGATTTTTCTTACTTTCTCGGCGGTTGCATGTATCAATCCGGAGAGAAAAAGAATAAAGAATTAGTCCAATATTTATACAAACATTATGAAGATGAATTATGTAAATGCTATCCATCTTGGACAAAAACTCTTGGGGCCTTATTGGACTGCAGGCTTAATGAAGGGGTGGAAAAAGTAGCAAGGCGTTGGGCTGAAATTCCTAATCTGTTGGCCTGGTCGTTCATTACAGTGATGATAGCCATGTATCGCTTGAAGAAATTCGATGAGGCGGGCGTTTTGCTTATGGAAGCCTCCGAAGAATTAGATTTCTCGACTGGACTGTTGGCATCATTTTATGCCATGTATCGCTATTTGAACGGTAACAATGAGGGATTGGCTGAATTAATTGCCAATACCGAAGACATAGAAGACGACGGTTTTGCCTTTGCTGCGCGTGATTGCATGTTGCTCTTGTGCGAAGAGAATGCAGAACGTGTGCAGAGTGGTGTTGTAGACTTATTTAAAAAATATAAGAGATTTTATACGGATTATTATTGGGAAGAATACCGCCAGTTAATCCTTAAAACCTTGGCATTACTTGTTAAACAGCACGGTGGCTTTGGATTAAAATGGCAGCAGCGGAAATTCAAGCTGCGTTGTGTTTTTGCTCGTATTAAATTTTTGCAGTTTAAACACGAAGAATAATATTACACGCGTTTCACCCAACAACCTTGCTGCATCATAAATTCATGATCTTTATCACGACACAGTGACTGATTAATAAAAGTAAAACTCGCGGCATCAGCATCATTAATAACGCCATCACGATAATACACCGCGTTAGCATCCTTGGCTAAATGATCACGCGCCGAAACAATTTCAAAACTGCCCGCATCGGCTTCCTCTAGCTTGCGCCCAAGAAAATAAACGTTTTGCGTATCTGCAATATAGGCATCAGATAAAAAACGCGCAGTGGCCGCATCAATATCGAGGGCCTTGCCTTCAGCATAAATCTGCTGCGCATCACGCGCATACCAACGCGGTATCAACTCAAAAGTTTTCACATCGGCATCAACTATTTTAACGCCGTCATAAAACACATGATTTTTATCGGTGGCGTAATGCTCATCTAGGCTTTCGAAGCTATGCGGATCGGCATCAACGATCAAATCATCAAACAGATACATATGTGTATCGTCTTGGGCAAAGCGATAATCACGACAGGTAAATGTTTTCGGGTCGGCATCTGTTAAAACCGCATCACCATAATAGGCCTGTTTGTTATCCTTGGCGAAGGCGCCTTCTAATATTTCAAAGCTCTGCGGATCGCTGTTGGGCAGAACGGCCTCGCAATGATAAACCTGGTTTTTATCGCTGGCGTAGTGTGTGTTGGGAATGACTTTGAAACTCTCAATATCGACAGGTGGCAAGACTTCGCATTGGTAAAAGCGCTCATCGAAATATACCGCAGACTTGTCATCGACGGCATAATAGTCGTTGAGGACGGTGAACGTTTGTGGATTTAATCCAGGAACGACCTGAGACATAAAATACACGCGCGTAGCATCGGCGCTAAACGCTCCATCAACGTGGGTGTAGCTTGCCGGATCAACGTCTAAGCGTTCGTGGTCTTCGTAAATTGCCGTCGCATCACGTGCAATGCCCATGTCATCGATGTGAAATGTTTTCGGATCAGCATCGTCGACTAATTCACCGTCGTAATAAACGCCCTTGTCATCAACGCAGTAGCCACCGCTGAGATAACGAAACTGATCCACATCGCCAATTAATGCAATGCGTTGCACACCGATATACGCATGCGTCGCATCCGTCGCGATACTAAAACTGTGATTATCATGCAGGACCTGAAAACTATCTGGATCAGCATTGTCGATGACTTGTTGATGGACATAGACCTGTTTCTTGTCTTTGGCGTAATTACTATTAATCAATGCAAACGTTGCTGGATCAGCATTTTTTAATTGATACGAACCGTAATAAGCGTGCGCCTTGTCTTTACCGTATAAGGATTCACCACATTGCTCAAAACTCGCCGGATCAGCATCCGGTAACAATTGTGCCGCATGATCATAAACTTGCCGCGCATCTTTAGCAAAGCTACCCCAGTAATTCGGGTTTAAGACGCTAAAGCTCTGCGCATCAGCAGGAGCCACAATCCGCATATAATAATAAGCATGATGCTTATCGACGGCAAAAGAATTACCAAGTCCACGAAAACTTTCGACATCCACATCAGCAAACAAATCACGACAATGAAAAACCCGTGCCTTGTCACGCCCATGAAATTCATCGATCACTTCAAAGCTAGCGGCATCCGCATCTTTAATCAGCGTACGCTCAAAAAACACCTGCCGCGCATCACGGGTAAAACGCGTCCGCAACATCCCCGAGGGGGCCTCAAGAATTTCATACGTTGATGGATCTGCACCAGCAAGCACCTCAAAGGTCGAATAAACGTTGTGCTTATCCCGCGCATGCCAATCGGATAAAATCTCAAACGACTCCACATCAACAGTACCCGCCTCGACCGGATAGCGTTGAAAATACAGCTGCCCGTCTTGGATATGATAAGACATCTTGTTACTGAAGTCACTCATGATGAGTGGAAAATAATACGGCGAATAAAAAAAGCTATCGAATGTGGCCCTGGGAGCGCGACCGTCCCGGTCGCAGTTAGACAATGAAAGCACTGTGATTTACGTATTACTTTACTTCTTCACTCAACGTATTCCCACGCTTGATACTCAGAAACATACCAATCCCAGCACAAGCAAACGCAGCGAGGATACCGATAAGACCCCAGCTGACGGCCGAATCAGGCGTAACATTACCGATATGTTCTCCAACCTCATGCCAGTCACGACCAATGCACGCGCAAAGAATATAAAAGACTGAAAGCACAGAGAGAGCAGGATAGCGGAACAAGATACTCAGATAAATGTGCAGGATGCCCATCAACAGCATACTGACGTTAAAGCTGCTAACGAGTTCTATGCCCTCATAGACTGCTGTTTGTCGCGCACAAACCGTCAGCAATAAAAACGATAAATTGCCCATGAGTAGAATTAAAGTTCGTGTTGCCTTATCCTGATCGCGATTGATGACTTTAACCAGGAGTAAAATAACAGGGACTTGCAACCACGCCGGATACATGTCGATGCTGTAAATAAACTGACAAAACACCAGATGCATCAGCGCAAACCACAGAAGAACCATATCAACAATAAATACGAATGGTCTCTGACTGGTTGGTATAGCAATGTAATTAAAGAGAATGGTCGGAATGAACAGCAGTCCCCAGAACCAAAATAAATTACCACATTTAATTTCATTGCCGTACTGCAACAGCACCGGTTGATGCATCAGAAAGAGGTACGCTGCAAATAAACTGCTGCATAAAATCATATGACGCTGTCGTGATTGAACATTTAGTGCCTGTAACCCCAACCAGATCTTCGCCAAACCAAAGGCACCATTGATAAAGAGCAGCACCGACGTCTTGTTCGGTTCATCACCAGCGGAACGGAACCAGGTAAAGGTCGGATCAACGGCAAATAAAATAGCCAGCAACAACAACATCCATGCATCAATCTTGTTATTCACCATGGTTTTCAGAATGTAAAAACCAGCAAAGAGCAAGAGCTCATAAACTAAAAACTGATAGACCACCGTTTGCCTAATTAACATGGTCTGCTCATCAATATCCGTGCTTAAATTAATAGGCAGTGACGCAATCAACATCAACAGGGCGCTGATCAAATAAAACGGATTGCGTATAATGGCTAGGCAGTGTTCACGATTGACCGGCATAAGGTACTCCTTGCCGATTATTATGCATCTTTCAGTGCAAGATTACACGTGTGTTCTGCGTATGAATTTCATGATTTGTCAAGGATATGAAGCGTTTGTGCAAGATATTGCCGCTTTAGTGATAACCCGGAGCGCCAGCTGCTAGCTGGCAAAAAATAGATTATCAGAACGGGGTTGTAGAAACCAACAATTGGATTTATGTAATGAGTCCATCCCTGGGTCCGCGAGCGGCTCGCTCGCATAATTTAGAATAGCAAACTCGTATAAGTCTTTGGATTAGTCTTGGTCTTGGTTTTCCGATCCCAAATTCACCTTGTCGCCACGGATCAAAAGCACTATAATAGTAATTAAGCTTTAAACCCTGCGTCTATACTGTTACGGAGGCTGCTATCATGAATAACATTTTACAGATCTGTAAATTTGATCCGGCCTTATTTGATGCCATCAAACCGTCGTTTGCCGATTTACCAGATTATCAGCATGACGATGGCCAATATCGTCGTCGTCGCTATTCCAAGGCCCGTGCGAAATTAGATGTCTTGCAAGAGGGTGGTGCGATTCGCCCCAGCGAAGGCAACGTCTTTCACCAAAGTGAAAAATTTAATAAACATCAAGGCGGCGTCGCCCGAGCCTTTGAAAACATAGAGCCAGAAATCATGAACAGTGAGGCTATGCGCCAATTAACCATGGCGCTCTTTGATGCCTGTAAGCTCGATGACGATCACGAATTTGAAGTCCACCAATTTCGCATTATTTGCTCGCATGGCGCAACTCAGGTCGCTCCCGAGGGTTGGCACCAAGATGGTTTCGACCATGTAGCGATAGTCGGTGTTCACCGCGAAAATGTGATCGGTGGTGAAATTATTCTTTCGGCGAGTAAAACCGAGCCGCCGTTTTTTACCGCCATTTTAGAATGCGGCACCATGGTCATCTTGAAGGATAATTTTCTTTGGCACAATGCCCGTACCGCCCAGGCCATCGACGATGACAAGCCGGCGTGGATTGATGCTATGGTTTTGACGGTGCGATTAAATGCGGATTGATGAATTTCTCGGGACCGCGAGTGTCCTCACTCGCATATATAGTTGATAGCAAACTAGTATAAGTCTTAGGATTAGTCTTGGTATTAGAAAAACATCCGACATTGAACCCTGGGGCGAGCACGGTTAAATTGCTTTGCAATTTATCGAGGCCATGGCATGGCCTTGTTGCCGAGCGCAGCGCGAGGAAGTGCCCGCAACGCAGTGAGGACACGACGAGATGGTCTGCCGAGCTCCAGCTCGGCCAAATAAAAATGCCACCCATATAAAACAGCGCCCTCCAAAAGAAGGACGCTGTTGTACTACGTAACGACGCAATTAATCACGCCTGCACCGATGGTGCGGCCGCCTTCGCGCATGGCGAAGTGCATGCCATCTTCGAGTGCAACGGGCTTCCAAAATGCAATGCGTACATCGCCTTTGTCACCGGGTTGCATGGCGCCGATCTCACCGATGTCCAAGGTGCCGGACACATCTGTTGCACCGAAAAAGAAGTGCGGGGTGTAGCCACTGCCAATAGGACTGTGGCGTCCGCCATCTTCGTGACTTAACAGAAAAATATGGGCGACGGCTTGGTCGTGAGATTTCACGCTGTCAGGTTTCACCGCGGTTTCACCGCGCTTCACCGCATTGCGAGAAACACCACGTAATAACAAACCGACGTTCATACCGGCGCGTGCTTCGTCTTGGTTTTGATGAAATGCTTCAATACCAGTAACGGTCGCACGAATCGCTTCACCTTTACCACCGATAATATCGATTTTGCTGTGGAGTGCTAAGACACCACGAGAAACTAAACCAGTGATAACCGTGCCGCGACCTTCAATCGTATGCACACCTTCGACAGGCATTAAAAAAGGTGATTCGAAATCACGCTGCACATCAGGGATGTGCTCATCTAATGCACTGATTAAATCGTGGATGCATGCCATGCGTGCGTCGTCGGGATCAGCATTGTCGTTAATGGCTTCCAAAACCTGCAAAGCAGATCCAACAATAATCGGCGTGTTAGCAAAACCGAACGCCGTTAATAAATCATCAACGTCGATTTGTACTAAATCCAAAAATTCAGGATCAGCAATGTCGGCCTTGTTGATAAAAACCACCAAGTGCTCAACACCGATTTGCTTGGCCAATAAAACGTGCTCACGCGTTTGCGCTTCGCAGCCTTGTGAACCGTCGACCAACAAAATGGCGCCGTCCATTTGCGAGGCACCGGTAATCATGTTTTTCACATAATCGGCGTGTCCAGGGCAATCGATATGTGCATATTGCCGGTACATGGATTCATAACACACGTGGCTGACATTGATGGTAATGCCGCGTTGCTGTTCTTCAGGTGCTTTGTCAATCTGATCAAAGCTAGAACCAGTACCGCCATAAAGCAGCGCCTGCACTTGGCTGATAGCAGCAGTCAACGTGGTCTTACCGTGGTCAACGTGACCAATGGTGCCAATGTTGATGTGTGTTTTGAGGGACATCGGATTGTCCTCCTTATTTCTATCCGCTGTGTGTGAATGGAATTGCAACCCGCGCGGATTTCAGGCCACAAAAAAACCCTCGGCGACTTGCCGAGGGTAGTGTGATTTTATGTGAGTATCTTAACTCAATAACATCCCAGTTTCCTCGGCGCTTTGCCTGAATCTATCTCTCTAGCTATTGCTATTATTGACGAGATGTGGGATGCAGAGTTGTGCATAATAAACGTTTTCCTTATCGTTAAGACGATGTTTTGGGATATAACGGACATTTTTAATTGCACAAGAAAATTAATCGACATAATCGAAAACTATGTTCACAGAATTATTTTTCACAACAGCTATTACAACAGCAACAGAAGGCAGTAAAAATACGGGCTAAACAGCTTTGCGTATGCAAAAACTATTTGGCCCGGCTTCATAGCCGGGTTTTTTCGTTTGTAATTTCAGACGATAAATCCATTAAATAGGAGGGGAGTCCAATGAGCTCCATAGTCAGCGAGGGCAGTTCATTACGCGTTTAATGTGTGTTTTACATCATTTAAACGCGACCCTCCATTTTTGTAATCCATACCAATGAGCCACCTGCTTTTGTGTAAAGGCAGAGATGGAACTGGTATGTCCACTCAAAATAAATAAAAAGGACTCAAGCATGTTACCTATTAATCGAATGCGTAATTTTGGAATTCTTGCGCACATTGACTCGGGCAAGACGACCTTGTCTGAACGGATTTTATTATATTCGGGCTCAATACATCAAATGGTCGAGGTCCACGAAGGTGGCGCTCATATGGATCATGATGAACTTGAACGCTTAAAAGGCATTACCATCAATGCCGCCGTGACCACGGTGCACTGGAATGAACATCAATTAAATTTAATTGATACCCCGGGCCACGTTGATTTTACCGCCGAGGTCGAACGCTCTTGTCGTGTTCTCGACGGCGCTGTTGTGGTATTTTGTGCCGTGGCTGGTGTCCAGGCCCAATCAGAAACCGTTTGGCGTCAGGCTGATCGTTATAACGTCCCGCGCATTTTATTTATTAATAAAATGGACCGTGAGGGTGCTGAATTTGAACGCGTGGTCAATGAAACCCGCGATCATTTACTCGCTCATCCAGTGGTCTGTTCAATACCGATCGGTAGTGGCGATGCATTTACTGGTGTCATTGACATCCTGGCTATGCAGGCCGTGTATTTTGATGGCGACAAAGGCAAGGACCTTCGTCGTGAAGATATTCCCGATGAATTATTGCTTGATGCTAAAAATTGGCGTCATCAATTATGCGAAAGCCTTGCTAGTGAAGACGAAACGGTCTTAGAGCAATTCTTAGCAAACGGTGATGTCGAAACCGAGGCATTAATTTCGGCATTGGCTCAGGCCTGTCATGCGGGCACCGTGCATCCGGTTTTTGCTGGATCGGCACTCGCTAATAAAGGCGTGCAGTTACTCATGGACGGTATTAATGCATTTTTACCGGACCCTACGCAAGTTGCAGCTGAACGTGTTTATAGTGAAACTGACGAAGAGGGAACGGTGTTACTATGCGACGCATCATTACCGCTACGCGCAATGGTCTTCAAATTAGACGCCGGCAAACATGGCGACATCGCCTATGTGCGTGTCTATCAGGGCACCTTATCACCTGGTGATCAGGTCCTGGCCGTACGTGCACAGGCTGACGGATTGCATGCCCATGGCGAACGCATTCAGCGCTTAGTTCGCGTTGATAGTGACAAGCACATGGCCGTTAATGCGATTAGTGCTGGTGATGTCTGTGCGGTTATCGGATGTAAAAATGTCGTAACAGGTGACACGCTCATCGGTATTTATGACGATCCGGTTTCCTTATCTGGAATTCAATTCGCCGAAGCCGTTATCGAAATGGCTATTGAACCAGAACGCGGCACCGAGGCTGATGTACTCGCCAAGGCCTTGGCGCGCACCGCCAAAGAGGATCCCACTTTTTCGTATCGCACTGATGCGGAAACCGGTCAGTTATTAATTGCCGGCATGGGTGAATTGCATTTAGAAGTCGTGGTCCATCGCTTAGGCGAACGCCACAAGGTCAAGGTGCACATGGGTAAACCGCAGGTGAGTTATCGTTCACGTATCACCAAAGCCGTATCAGGTCGTTACGTGCACAAAGTTCAAAACGGTGGACCCGGATCCTACGCCATTGCTGAAATTGAATTCCGTCCGTTAAATGCGGACGAATTAAACGAGGCAGACGATTATGTATTTGTCGATCGCATTCGTGGTGGCGCTATAAAAAAGGAATATATTCCTGCTGTTGAAAAAGGCATTGCCAATGAATTAGCCAACGGCATCGAAGGCATTCCTGTTTGTGGTGTCCATGCCTGCTTAATTGATGGGCATACGCATGTCACTGATTCGAACGAGATGTCCTTTCATAAAGTAGGCCGCCAAGCTGTACGCGAAGCCCTACCTGAACTCGGCATCGAAATCACCGAACCATGGATGCGCGTGCACATCGAATGCCCGGCCGATAAATCCGGCACGGTCATCGGCGGTATCAACGCCAAACGCGGCATCGTCCAAAACGTCGAAGCCCGTGGAACGCAGACGCAGATCATTGCCGAAGCACCACTCGCTGAGATGTTCGGCTACATCCGCGAACTACGTAGCAACACCGCCGGTCGCGGCAATTTCACCATGGAACCGATTGGCTATCGGGTGAAGTAAAAGACAACCCCATCTGCATTTGTGGATGGGGTTTGTTTTTTTGCAAAAAATTTGGTGTCTAGTGTGATCTGTGGCTCATAATATATGCTTAATGACAAATGTATTCTGTGCTTTTTGGTATGTCAAAAAGACACGATGGTCAAGGCGTATGAATTTTAAGTACCACCTGGGGGGTCTGGGAGAGGGGTTGCAGATTGGTATGACGATCGCTTATAGAATTCCAAGGAGGATTAATTATGAAAATTAATATGCAGGAAATTGAAGATGCACAAAAAATGGGTAATGCCGATACCCTATTGGATTCGATGAGAACGATAATTAGTGAGGGTGAGAAGATCGAGATAACTCAGTTTGGCGATTCGATTATGGCCGAATTAAGCGCAGCTGAGGAGCTGGATAAGTTTATCGAGGATAACTTTTAGTTATTTTCATATGAACCTTATTTTTGTTTAATTGCCAATTCATCAATCACTGGTTTCAGTGCTAGCATACAGTTTGCCAATAACTGTACCGCAGATTTGTCACCTAATGTGTTTGATTCATTGGAGATAGACACGCCTACCTGCATTTGAATATTCGGTCCACGGTTGTTTTTCCATGATTCGAAAATGCCATTTACCCAGTAAGGGTTTGCCTTAATTCCATGTGTCGTGTCACCGTCCATGGTGCGTAAATCGGCATTAACTTCGCCGTCTGCTATGCCTTTTGATCGTTGTGATTTAAAATGTCGCTGAATCAATTGGATGATGGGAATCCAATCGTTTGATTTGCCGAGACACTTTTTGAAATTTTTAGTCGTTTGGCGTAAGAGATTGCAAAACTCGTCCTGTTCGAGACTGCGTAAATTATTTTTTAAATGGGTCTTCATGCCATTTGGCAGTGTAAGACGAACATTGGTGCTTTGTGCATTGAACGAAACAGTGAAATGAGGCCAATCGGTAAATGATCCTGATTCTTTTTTGGGGCGAAGTGTGAGGTAGTCCCAAACGTGGGTGCCAGTGTTTCCGGTGATGGCATGTCGCCCGGTGTCATCGATATCAACACCAATTTCTTTTAGTTTTTTAATCTTGCGCAGTTCACTGGTGAGATTTCTGAGTAATAGTTTTGCAGAACGGTAAGCATAGGGCTGTTGCTTACTGAAATGAATGCCATCGAACATGGTAAGAAACTCCGGTAGATGTTTATTGTCTTCAAGCATCTGACTTTCTAAGATATGCATGAATTCACGTAATTGCTGTGTCCAAAAGCTTTGCTGTTTATATTGACCAAACCAAGCGAAGACTTCTTTCCAGGTTTTATGATGTGCTGTGCCTAATGTTTTGCTGGCTTGGGCCGTTGCGGTAATGGCGAGGATTTCTATATCTTCGAAATAACGAGCAGTGGTTTTATAGTGACGTTTGAGTTGGTCACGGGTAAGTGTTGAGCCAATTTTATTTTCAATTAATAGAACCCAGGGTTTATCGCTGAATTCATTAACAATTATTGAGGCATCAGGTAGACCTTTTTTATCAGCCTGAGATTGATCGGATAAAGGATCTGATCCTGGAACTGTTTGTTGTTCTATTTTTAAAGTATCTTTTTTGGTGGTCTTTCGCCCACAACACCAAGTGCAGAATGAGCGAGCTAAGTTTTTATCACTTATCAATGTGCTGACCAAAGCATGGGTAAGCCTGTTTTCTGATTGGTGATATTGATCGAAAATGTTACGCATCATTCCTCAGCGGGATTATCAGACATTTTATCCCAAAAATCTCCGTCGAGACGTTTGATGACGATAGTTTGTTCGACCTGCATGCCAAGACCATGGTCATAAATGTATTCAGCTAATTGTTGTCCGTCAATTAAGGCGACGTTGGTTGTGCCGTTTAATGTCGTTGCGTACTCAATTGCGCCTCGGCTAAAACGTGAAGTGGTTATGAAGACACCCTTATTGGATTGAGCAACAGCGAGGGCACCAACAAATTTCTGTATTTCTTCACGACCGATGGTGTTTTCTGGTGCATAACGTTTAGCTTGAATATGCACGCGGCCGAGGCCTAAAATATCTTCTTTGATGATGCCATCTATGCCGCCATCATTGACATAGCTGGTCACCATCGCTGCGCCATGGATGCCGCCGCCATAACCCATTTTATGCAGTAATTGAGTGACAAGCTTTTCGAATTCCTGTGGTGTTTTGCCAAGAATAGTATTAAGTATATCTGCACAGACGGTCTCTTTGATGCTTTCGGCAGTTGTAAATAACGATTCCTGTGGTGTTTGTCCACCTGTGTCACTGCTCAATTCAATGTGACTATGTTGTTCTGATTCTTTTTCTTGCTTGGCTTTCTTTTTTGCTTCCTCGTGTTCGAGATAGCGCTCATTAATTAATTGTTCAATGAGTGCTGGGTCGTCTGAAGCTTTGAGGCCATCATCAGTGATACGATAATGGGCGCGTTTCGGACGTTCAACTAATCGAGCTATGTTGAGATAGGTCAGCGCCCAAGAAATACGATCGAAGAATATTTTCGCGTTTCCTGAATCATATTCTTGAGCAACTTCTTCTGGACTTAAACCAAAGTGTTTGGCCATTGGTTCTTCAAAGTCGCGATATTTGACGATTTCGCCATGGTTTAAGTGTTTAAGGAGAGGTAGATAGATTTCGTCGTATTTGGGGATGGTCATGATTTTTGTTCTTTTATGTAAAAGCGTTGATGGTTTTCCTGAGCTATAGAGTTGAGCTTTTGTGGCATAAGGTGTCTATCGGGCATAAGTAAGGCGAGTAGCATTCCTAAATTATATTTTTCCATGGATAAGATTGCATATTGTGCGCCAGGATTGCTAATGGAGAGTTCTTCATGCCAGTACAACCATGGCCTTACTGGTAAATGAATGCTTCCCTTGTCTAAGATGAATATGCCGTCTATTGCGGATTGGACAAAGTATTCATTGTAATTTCGGTTTTTCTCGGTGAACTCATCTACAGCATCTTTGATCCAAACTGCTATATTTTCAATCTTCGCGTCAGATTCTGTGGCAAAGATGAAATATTTAATTTGCTCCATCAAAGCAAATGGTTCTGTGACCACGTGGCGATCGACACATTTTATGTGGCAAGCAACTTCAACTGCTCTTTTAATGTGCTCTTTAGTGAGATTGGTTTTTACCTCTATGCCTGCAAGAATAGATTCTGGAACATAGTTGCTGCATTCCTGGTCTATCATAATTCGTGGAAAATCAGAGCGGTGGATAATTAAATCTATTTCGGGACTATTGCTATTTGTTGTCTCGTTCGGTGACCGGACAAAGCCTTTGCCTACGTTGAATATGGTTGGTAAATATTTTAATAGAACTTCCTCTAGACATAATTCTATTGAGTTACCCTTATTAGTGGAATTGGGATGAGATCTGGCAGCTAGTCGTCGGCTTTTGAGATCGGCTTCCCAGGATTCAACGACATTTAGTATATGATTATTATTGGTCATAATTTGAAATGTATTTTAAACATCCAACCCCGCACCATTAATGCGAAGCCATTCTTTGCGCTCTCGGTAATCAGGCATGACTTTGTCAATTTCATTCCAAAAGGCCTGGCTGTGGTCGCGGTGATGGAGGTGACAGAGTTCGTGGACGATGATGTAATCGATAATGCGTTGTGGTGCCATCATGCATTTCCAGTGAAAGGCGAGATTGCCTTTGCTGGTGCAGCTTGCCCAGCGATTGCCTAATTCGCGAACGTCGAGTTTTCCGTATTCGACTCCGACCTTGGGTGCGAAATAACGTAAGCGTTCGGTAATGCGCTCTAGGCCTTTTTCGATGTAGTAATTTTGAAATGCCTGTTTGGCGGATTTGATCTCACCAGATTCGATGAGGTCGCGGCGAAGCTGGAAGCGGCCATTTTTAAATTTGAGTGGTTCTTTTTGCCTTGCGATTAACGACAAGCGATAGGCACGGCCCAGGTAGAGAAAGCCTTCGCCGTTTTTGTATTCGCGTAGGACTTTGGTGGCGTTGAGGTCGCGCCATTCAGCCAAGGCTTGATAAATCCAAAAATGGCGTGATTCGACTATCTTGGCAACATCTTTGTCGTCTGCCCATTGTGGTGCGCGGACGGTGACACTGCCATCGCGTTCAATGACGATGTCTGCAGTTTTACGTTCACTGCGGATGATGTCATATTTAAATTGTGATTTTTTAGAAATGGTCTGGGCACTCATTTAAGCAATTCCCCATGACGTTTTTCAGCCAGCTTAACAATCTCGACTGCCAATCGTTCGTGATGCTCCATTAATTGAGGAATATTGGTCATGAGTATGGCCGTATCAATGTTGCCGCGTAGCTTCTTCACTTCGTTTGACTTTTTCCAGAAATTCAAAATGCCAATGGTATCCTGTAATTGGTCGACGATGGATTTCATTAATTGTGTGAGGCTTTGTTGGTCTGCTGGTGGTATTGCTTCGCCGTCATAAGCGATTTGAGTGATGAAGTCATAGAATGTAGCGGCTTCTTTGCTCATTCCGGTATGGCCGTCACTGCGTCCGGCAATGGCCTCGCCACGGAGTCCTTCGAGGTCAATGGAGAGTTGCTTCCAGTTATCGCGGTGTTTTGAGATGAGTTCTTCGAGTTTCTCAGATAACGATCCATAAAATGCCGGATCTTCATCCAGGTGCACAGTGATGTGCTTGCGGATGGCATGTTCCATTTCACTGGCTTTGGCTTCATCATCGCCTTGGGCGTGTTCGTTTACTTTGCCGATGAATTCATCAGATAATAATTCAACGGGTGGTATTTTAGGATTAATACCAAGGTCGATTAAATGTTCATTGATTAATGCTTTTACCTTGGCGCCAGCATCAGCTATGTCGACAGAGTTATCTTTATAACGTTCTTTGACCATACGTAAAATATAGCCAAATCGTCGTGCCGGTCCGCGATAGGGGTGACCCGATGGATGTGGTAGGATCAGGTTTAGACTTTGTAGAAACTTTTTCAGATACACTTCAAAATCTGCGCGTAATTGAATGTCATGCATGGCTTTCACCGCATCATTAATCAATGCGACTTCTGCTTCAGGGCTCTCTAATGTGCCGTGAACAAAGCCTTTGATGTTCTCAACGCCTTCTGTGGTGAAATGCTGTAACAAGCGTTGGAAACGTTCTTCCAAAATCGGCACTTCGGCCTGCATGTCTTTGAGACCAGCACTCAAGTCATCAATGTCTTCATCTGAGTAGATTGATAGCGCTTCACGCAAATTATTGGCGAGGCCAATGTAATCGATAATAAAGCCGCGGTGTTTATTCTTGGCTACGCGATTCACGCGGGCGATGGCCTGCAGTAAATTGTGTTCGGTTAATTTTTTGTCGATATACATCACTTGTTCGATAGGTGCATCGAATCCAGTCAGTAACATGTCACAGACAACCAGGAATGCGATGCAGGAAAGATCCTCATCCGGATCCTCAAAATCAAATGGTTTGCAAAAATTATCCTTGGCATTCCAGCGCTTGGATTCTTTGCGCGCCTGGGTAATGGCAGCAGCTTCATTAGTGGCATCACTGGAAATAACCACAGCCACCTTTAGTTTTTCGAGCTTAGCGATGAGGCTTTGATCGGGTGTTTGCAGACCGCGTTCATGTTTAATGCGCGCTGCTAGTGCACTACGAATGGCTTGTTGATAACGTAGTGCAGCTAATTTTGAATGACAGACAACTTGGGCCTTAAATCCATCAGGAAGAATATTATAAATGTAATGCTTGGTCAAATCAGCGCCAATCACATTGATGCGCTGTTCTGCCTCTAGGATGTCACCAGTGGCGCCATATTTTTTCTTAATCGCTAATATTTCTTCATCACTGCGATGTTTAAATAAATCTTCAAATTTAGTATCAAAACCATGTTTATCTATTATTGCGGTGTCGGCTGTGCGTCCCTCATATAAAATTTGCAGGGTTGCACCATCATCGACGGCGTCCATCAATTTATAGGTGTCGATATAATCGCCAAAACGCTTGGTGGTTTTCTTGTTGCCATGGCGCTCGGTTTTGAGCGGTGTGCCGGTAAAAGCGATGCGCGTGGCATTGGGGAAGGCCTCAAAAATATTATCACCAAGATCAGAGCCCTGGGTGCGGTGAGCCTCATCAACCATCAATAAAATACGATCAGAATCATTAACCACACCAAAGGTACTAGCTGACGGAATGGCCTGATAATTGTGTAGGGCCTCAGCCACCTTTGCTGGTAGGGCTTCAGTGCGCTCCTGGAATTTATGCGCCATGACCATGTTCACATTGGATGCATCGGTGCTTAAATGTTCGCGCAGGTCCTTGGTGTTCTCAATCACATGAACGCGGCCACCAATAAGCTTTGCTGTTTCAGCTAGCTGGTCCTCTAAGTCTACTCGGTCATTAACGAGAATAATTTTAAAATCTTCGAGATCTTTGGCTGCGCGTAGCATGCGCGACAAAAACACCATGGTTAATGATTTGCCAGAACCTTGGGTATGCCAAACTACACCAGAACGATCGGTCGGTGTTTGACCATCTCGAATGCGTTCAATAATTTTACGCGCACCACGATATTGTTGATAACGGCACACTACTTTAACGCGTTTACCCGAATCCGTATCCATAAATACCGTGCAGGTGCGTAGGACATCAATTAAGGTAGCGGGCGTGAGGAGGCCTTGAATTAGGCGCTCCTGTTCACGTTCAACGCCCAAAGGCGGCGTATATTCGGCATTGGCCTCGGGATAAATATCCTTCCAGGCATAAAAATGCTCATGGCCAGAACTAATGGTACCAAACTCACAGCGCTCACCACAGGTGCGAATCAACATTAAATTAGGCTGAAATAAACGCGGCTCGCCTTCGCGAAGCCCGGCTTCGGTCGTTTCGGTGCGTCCATTGCGATATCGTAGCAATTGTTCATAGGCCGCATGTAGAGGATTGGCGGTATTGTGATCACCAATTTTAGCCTCAACCACAATGAGTGGAATGCCGTTTACAAACAGTACTATATCAGGAATGATGCAAGTCTTCACGCAGCCCGGTGTATCGATGCGAAATTGATTAATCGCATGAAAGGTATTTCGTTCAGGATTATTAAAATCGATTAACTGTACTACCGGATCGGATTCACCAGTTGTCTCGTTGCGATCAACCTGTGCTTTGAGGTAAAGTCCGTGAATAGCCTCGTTAGCTTCAAGTAATGTGCGATTAGGTTGTCGCAGAATTTGATCGCGCAAATCCGCAAGTTGATGATTGGTTAACCATTCATTGCCATCATTGGTCGTATTTATTTTGCGAACTGATTCTTTGAATACCTCAGGTAGTATCCATTCTCTGAAATTGTTGCGTAGAGAAATGCTAGGATCGCTTGGAATCGCGCTCGGTCCATGATCGATCACAGACCAATCAAGGGTGGCGAGTTGATCGAGAAATGGTTTTTCGACGTGGAAATATTCAGTCACCTGAGCCGTCCACTTCGAGTTTTAGAAATTCTTTGTGAATCGGTAGATGTATCTCAAAAGAAGTTCTGTCTTCGTCAGTTTCGAAAATAGGTTCGGGAGATCCATTCTCCTTCATAGATCTGAGAATTTTAGGTACCCCAGTTGAGCGGCCTTCGGTAAGCTTTAATTCTTTCAAAAATTCGCCGATGCGTCGGTTTCTATAACGTCGACAGACAGCCTTCCCTTGACGCAATTTGTCCATACTAACAGATCCGTCTGGACCCGGATAGCTAAGAACCTTAAGCCCCTCAGAATCAATTCGAATTTCAATAGGCTCGCGTTCTTCGTAGGATCGATGATAAACTGAATTTACAATCGCCTCTTCGACCGCTGGAAATGGGAAGTTCCAACAGTGGACCGATTCTGCTTGATCGGGTAACTTTATTACCTTTTTGACTAGGTAATTACGTTGGATGTAGTCGAGAACTTCTTGAGTGATTTTACCAAGCGGACCCATGAATATTTTCTCGTCGTAAGAATCACCAGCAGCTCCATCGGGAAAATAAACTACATCTATCCGTAGATCTGAGAAAAATTGTTGAGGCTCTTCATTGAAGAACATAAGGCCAACGTTTTTTGGGAATAACGCTTCAGGTGGTCCGCCGGCAATATTCATCTGTTGGCTGAGTGATTCCATTGGTAGTACCTTGGCCTCCTCAACTAACTCGCTTTTAACCTCTTCTAGAAACCCACCAATCAATGGGCGGGATAAATCGTCAAGACTGGCTGATTGTAAATAGCGGTCATCGAATGGCACTTTGGCTGCAATGTTGAGTAGCTCCTGTTCATCCTGTATGTTTGCTAGGACTGTACTAGTGTGCTTGCGGATATAATAGGCAAACTCGGACCTATCCTTGCCTAAGCTTTTCTTTGCCTTGTAGGGGCGGGTTTCACCGCCAGGGGCCCATAATACTAAAATCCATTTTCCGTCAATTTGGTAGGCTGCGCTGATAGTGTGATAGGCCGGTCGAATGGCGCTGTTTCCTAATTGCAAAAGTTCTTTTTGAATAGCATCGATTCGACTGGCAGGAATTCCTGCTGGAGGTAACACGGGCAGGCCGTCTTCTTCCGAAACACCGATAACAACATATCCACCACCTAAATTGTGAAAGTCGTTGGCGTAAGCACATATGGTGTGAAGAATGGATTCTTTGTTCCAACCTGTTTTGTATTCGATGCGTTCACTTTCTACACCGCGCTGATGAAGAAGGTCGTTGACGTCGATAGGAAGTTTAGTGGCGTGTGACGATGGAAGGTATCCGCTTTGTTGTGACTTTGGTTCTGATGGAAGCTGAACTTTGCCTTCTAGAAGGTCATACATAAGTCCAGTTTTTATTGTGTTTAGTTTTTCCAATTCATTGTTGTTTGCTGACAGTTCGGATTCAATCGCGGCCATTTTTTCATTGATAAGCTGTTGCTCTAGCACTTCTGGTAAACCAGCCGTTGATGAGGTTAATTCTCCACGAGTTACGTGAACGAACGAGTCTTTAAATCCGTGAGCCGATTTGGTTATTTCGTTGATTCGCCACTGCATTAATAATGACAGGAAATATTTATTTAAAATTAGTGCGTTGTTTGGGGTTACCTTGAATATGTGCTGATTTAAAACGCTTTCGGGTCCATGCCATAGATGTGGTCCAAAAGAAGTCTCACGCATGCCGGACCACGCAAATAGGAGATCTCCTGGCAAAACGTGCCATTCAGGTGAAATGGGGCCTTGATAATAATTAAAGTCGGACCCGCCGTTAATGTTTTGGATACGGATTATAGGAAGCCCTGATTTTGCCCACGACTGAGAGCTAAATGAATTTCCATTTTGATATGTAGCCAGTTCTCCAAATTCTTTAATACACCACTCCTTTGGAATCCAGCCCAGCGATGATTCTTTGTAGAGATCGGGAGAATCGGAGCTGGATGGTCGGATTTGGCCATTGGGGAGGACTCCTCTGGTGAAGAGGTCGTGCATCATGCCGTCTTTGATTTGATGGTTCTTAGTGATTAGAGCTTGGGTGTGTTCGATGGCCTCATCGATTGTTGAGAGGATTTCAGCGATGCGGTGCTGCAGTTCCATCTGCTGAGGTAGGGAGATTTCGAAAGACTCTATTTGAGATGAGCTAATATTTAATTGAGCGGCACCGGCCGCATGCCGTTCAATATGCTTTTTAAATGAATCCGATAATAGATGGTAAGTAACAAATTTATAGTCAACATTTGGGTCATGAATTGATAATCTGCCTACACGTTGATTCAGTAGAGCAGGTAAATCATTTTCTTTTACAGTGGCATAGTTTTCAATACTGCCAGACATTCCCATTAGGAAGTCGCCCTTTTTTAAGGCGAAAGATGAGTGGCTTACCATGTATTCCTTGGGTACATTTACGCAGTCAGATAAATGGAGGGAGCCTTTCTTTAGATCGCTCATGCGGACAATTGGGATACCGGATTTTTTACTGGTAAAGGAATGTCCGGGAAACGCATAGCCAGATTGCCATTTTCCAATTTCACTCAAAGGAATTTTTTTAATTGCTTCCTTCGGTTTGACTTCAGACATATCCCAGCTCCTGCAAAAATCCTTGCAGCTTATCGCTGGCGGCTTGTCGTCGCTCGCTGATGGCGGCTGCGGTAACGGCATATTTGTCGTAGAGGTTTTCTAGTTTGGCGAGACAGTCCCGCTGATTGGCGGAGAGGAAACTTTGGTAGGTGTATTGAAGCATTCGATGTAAGCGATCGATGATCACGCCACGGGCTTCATCGTGGTCGATCTTTGCCTTTGCCGCTTCGACTAAGTCTTCTTGGCGTTTTTCGGTGGCGCGCAGGGCAGACTTGATTGTCTTAACTTCATCTTCAAGAGCTTTGTGGGTGCTCAGTCGTTTTTCTACTTCACGAGAACGTTTGAGGGTTTCGCTTCCACTTTTAATTAACTCCTGAATGTGGGGGATGTAGTCAGATGTGTGCTCAATGGCCATGCATTCGTCGACTATGCGCTGAGCATGCAGAAAATTAGCATCTTTTGGGCTCAGACTACGGACCATATCAGATTTTTTAACAGAATTAGGCAACTTGCCTGTTGCATTGGCTTCCAAGTATAAGTCACTGACAGTTGCCTTAAGCTCTTTTAAGTCTGCTTTCCAGCTGTTGGTTAGATTTTTTAGTTGATCCTTGAGTTCCTTTACTTGGGCTCCAGGAAGTACACCAGTGTCATCATCATCTTCGTAGTCTTCTTCATCGGCGGCGCTAAATAAGGCTGATAATTCGGCGAGGCGCCCGCGTTTTTGTTCCATTTCGGCGAGTATCTCGGGGAATTGGCTGTGTAGGATATCTTCATCGGGAATTAGCTCGGGGCCCCAGCCGCTAAAGGCGATGGATTTAAATTCCGATTTGAAAAATTCAAAGTAACGGGCGAGGCCACCGCGGACCTGATGATCGGTGAGCAATGATTGATCGGTCAATGCATTGTTAATTGAGTCCATGAGGCGGCGGCGTAATTCGTAGACATTACCAGTGTTATTATCATCCGGTGCGAGGGCCTCGACATGGGGTAGGTTTTGCTCCCACCAGGATTCTAATAGGTCCATGAAGTGCTGGTGGGCTTTGGCGACACTGTTGTCGTTTTTTATTAGTTCGGATAAGGCGCGACGGTCGGTGATGGCTTCGCTAAAATCAACGTAGTTTGGATCGTCGCTGCGTTTGGTAAATATTTGTTCGCGTAATTCTGTATAATTATTCCAGTATAATGCGAGGTCATCGACTTCGCTGATGGGGACGCCGCCGTGTAAATGGGCGCGGACGTCGTGTGGCTCGGGTGGTGGGGCGTTATCAACATAGCGACGAATATTGCAGTTATAATCTTCGGCTTCGATTTCGCTGACCGGGACTAGGCGCGCGTAGCCATCAATTTTATCAATGGCGCCGCTGCTTAATTGGCGATAAGCATGGACGATGCGTGAAATATCTTCGGCACGTAAGAAGTTTTGTGCTTTACCCTCGCGGTAATCACGATCAGCGTTAATAAATGCAATGTGATCACGATCGGCAGCGCCGTTTTTATTCATGACCAGTACACAGGCCGGAATACCAGTGCCGTAAAATAATCCGGCTGGGAGACCGATGATGGCCTCTAAATATCCGCGTTCGATAAAGTGACGACGTGCTTCGCGTTCTTCGCCGCCACGGAATAAAACACCGTGGGGCATGACGCTGGCCATTTTGCCGTCTGATTTCAGCACGGCGAGCATGTGCTGGACAAACATGAGGTCGGCTTTTTTGCCTTTTTCCGGCATCCATACAGCGAAGCGCCCGGGATAGTCGATATCTTTTTTAATATAATTTTGACTAAATGGTGGATTGGCGAGGACGCGGTCAAAACGGGTGAGTTCACCGTCTTCGGCTTTATGTTGCGGATGGCGCAGGGTGTCTTCCTGACGAATGTCGGCATGGGGAATTCCATGTAGCAACATATTCATTTTACAGATAGACCAGGTGGTGCCGATGGATTCCTGCCCGGCGAGGCTGAGATCGCGTGGGTCATCACCGCGTTCGCGAATATAATCGCGGGTTTGAATCAGCATGCCGCCCGAGCCACAGGTGGGGTCGTAGACGCTCATGCCTGCTTCTGGTTCGGTGACTTCGACAAGGACGCGGACTACATCAGATGGGGTATAAAATTCACCAGCTTTTTTGCCTGCTGAGTCGGCGAAATATTTAATTAAATATTCGTAGGCCGCGCCGAGTAAATCGGGGAATTCAAAATTTTCATCGCGTAGTGGTATTTTTTCAAAGTTTTGGATAAAATCAGCAAGAGTGTCGTCGTCTAGGGTGCGCTGGCCGATCTTTTTGTTGAAATTGATGTGCTTGAGGACGTCCTGCAAGACATCGACATTGGAGGGGTGATCTTCGAGGGCCTCGAGTGCTTTATTAAGGGCCGTGCCGACGTTGGTTTTTAAGTGACGAATGTTGGACCAGTGAGCTTCTGGTGGAACGTAGAAGTCGTAATTATCGGGATTCTGAAGTTGGATATCGATTATGTTTTGCTGGGTGCCGATCTTTTCCTGTTCTTTGGTGATCTCATCGCGTCGCTGATCAAAGAGGTCGGACAGACGTTTGAGGAAGAGCATGCCAAAGATGTACTCTTTATACTCGGAGGCATCCATGTTGCCGCGCAGGTCATCACAGGCACGGAAGAGGAGGGAGGCAAGTTGATTGAGGGTGAGTTTTTGCATTCGGACCAATTTTAAGTTAAGGATAGCGAAGAGTAAAAGAGTACTTAGTTGAGGCTTTTTCTCAAGGTGAAGACATGGAGGTTTGGCCCCAATTAGGGCGGTCATTTCACACATTAGCTGCCGCAAATAGCGGATTTATGTCATCTGCTGAGTATCCCCGCTTGGCAGGTACACGGTGGATGGTGAGGGTTGATGCTTTACAGGCCTCGTTCTTAAATTGATCGCTAGATTGCGCCTTCTTGCTGGTATGTGAACTGTCATCTAGCTCAATGACCGATTGCACCGTACAGGTCTTCTTATCGACAATGATGAAATCAAAATGCTTAGAATTTATTTTATTTTGGGCAGTACGTCTTTCAGATCTGTCGACTTCTTTTGAGACTTCTAAAATATCTGCAAGGCGAATTTTTATTAAAACTGATAGGTTCTCGGGCAAGTGCATGATGAGAACTTTATAAAATGAATATTCAGCTGGAGTGAGAATAAACTTTTTCAAAGAGTAAGGGTGGGATTCACTGGGTTTATCTTCATCATCTTCTTTGGTGTCTTGTTGATTAAGTTTGGCATTCATGACAGCAATCGCGGCACCTAAAATAAGGATGATGATGACCATAATTGTTATGAGTATTAAGTTTGTCATTTAGGATCCCAGGCAATTAGAAAAACATAAACTTAATAAACAGAGGGTCAATATAAGCCCCTCATGTATTAGATAAATACTCGTGAACAGACTAATAAGGATGTAATGTTGGCTATAATTTGTCACTTTAAGAGTCATATGACTATGTAAGTTAAATAATAACAATACTTAAAATTTAAACCTAAAATTTAAGGTTTAAATATTGATTTGGTTTGCCAGCCCATATCATTGTTGTCAGAGGATGAACATGACTACACAGACAATAAAAGAATATCGGCGCAAAGTGTTGAAGATTACCCAGGCAGAAGCGGCCAAAAAGCTGGGTATAAGTCAGGGGGTATATCATCGTTGGGAGTCAGGCAAGGATCCCGTGCCGGGAGATAGGCAAAATGACTTTGTAAAGCTTTTTAATAGCGAAGAGTTTGTGCGGATTTGGATGAATGGCCAAACGCCGATCACTGTACCGCCTTTGCCAAATAAAATTAAAGATGATGAAACCTACTACTTTGGGCATGTGCTTTTTGTTTTTGCTGATGGATCCGATCCTCTCGAATTACCAATTACGAACCATCAGAGGTATAGACTTGAAAACAGTCGAAATGATTTTATTCAAATTGAAACTACTACCGGTAAATTGGTAATAATAAATCGTAGACATGTTTTATATTGGGTTACAATGCCCGACGATATTGAAGCGGGCTTTGATGATAAAGGAATAGAAAATACTAAGCGATATGTTACAATTTACGATAAAGATTCAGATGGCGATTTGGTTATTAGGGCTATTAATTCTGATCCTATGGAGTACAGGTTTAGCAGCCAGTTGTTTCAGTATACTGACACGCCTGATTTGCTGGATCTATATCTGCCAAAGGATCGCGAGTCCTATACTCTTTTTTTAGATATGGGTGGAATTCATCAGACAGTGCAATTGACCGTGGCTAATATTTGTTGGATGATTTATCCACTGGCACAATACAAAGCTCTGTTGGAGTCTCAAGAATCGCTTGATGATTATGTGGATACTGACGAGCTTTGGTTTTTAGATATGTATCAGAAAACTGATCGCTTCACCGATGAGATGCTTTCAGTCGTGAAACAAATATGCTTTGAAGAACTAAGTGATTTTTGGAATGAATCTCCAGAAAATCAATGGGATGAAGTAGGGGCGTTGAAGGCACATGAGGCTGGCGTTGAAAGGGCGAAGGCTTTTATCAACAATAAATTAATGAATATTGACCGTAATCTATCAGATTTTCCCAATCTTGTTCGCTCAATTGATAATTTGGAAAAACCAGCTTAGGCCATATTTGATGGAATTTGAATAATTGTTTAATTTGGCACTAAGACTAATCAATTAATATTCCTTGGCAAATTTGGGCTTAATAATATTTTAATTCGATGCTTATTGCACACGATATCATCGGCGACATCCACGGCCACTACCATAGACTTATAGCCTTACTTGAGAAACTTGGCTACGAACCCACAGGCGATTCCTGGAAACATCCTGAGGGTCGTAAACTGGTCTTTGCTGGCGATTACATCGATCGCGGTCCGCAGATTAAAGAGGTTCTGGAACTGGTGCGTGGCTGTGTCGAGGCGGGTGATGCTTATGCGATAATGGGTAATCATGAATTTAATGCGATTGCCTACGAGACTCCGGCTCCGGAACGCAAAACGAGTGAAGAGGATGATGTAAATACTTGGTGCCGTCCGCACTCTGACAGAAATAATCATCAGTATGAAGCAACCCGTGCCCAATTAAATGATGATGAGCGCAAATATTGGACTGATTGGTTTCGGACCTTGCCACCAGTCTGGGAAGGTGACGGCGTGCGCGTGGTCCATGCCTGTTCGAATTATGAGGCGATCGGTCGCATCAAAGAAGCGCTGCATCAAAATGTTGGTGGTGATGGTGGTGAGCGTAGATGGACCGATGCATTAATTAAACAAGCAACCGATAAATCAACGCAGTTATATAAAGATCATGAATTAGTATTTAAGGGTTTGGAAATTACCTTACCCGACGGCCGGATCCTCACCGACAAGGCGGGCATCGAACGCACTGAGGCCCGCGTCCAATGGTGGAGAGAGTCCTGGCCCGATGAGCCATTCGGCGATTGGTTAATGCCGCCAAGCAATGAAATCACCGACCCCGTCGGCATGGTCCCTGTAGACGGCATCACCCTATGCCGCAAGGACGATCCCATCACCTGCGTCGGCCACTATTGGATGCCCGCAAAAAAAGGCGGCAAAGACGTTAAGCCACAACCCATGCACGATAAAATCGTCTGCGTCGATTATAGTGTTGCTAAGGGTGGCTATATGTGTGCGTATCGCTTTAATGGAGAGATTGAAGCTAAGCCTGACATTTTATGTGGGTCTAATTAAATTTTTGGTGATCAAATGGATGAGGCCTTGTCCGACGATGTAGTTGCTGAGCAGTCAAGACCTTCACGGATCTTGCCACTGCATATCGCGGGATTTTTATCGGCATGCATTTACCTGAGTATGGTGTTATGTAGCGAAGACACCTGGATGCCGATCTCGATATATCTGCTGTCGATGTTGGCTTTGTGGTCGATTTTTTTAGTAACATGGAAATACCTACGTTTGCACATAGGCGCTATCTTTATATGGGCCGTGCTTATTCGTATTATTGCCTTTTGTGATTTGCCCTTGTATGAGGATGATTTTAATCGCTACCAATGGGATGGCTATGTGTTCTTGCAGGAGGGGTCGCCTTATGATCGAGCTCCAGATACATATTTTGACGATGCATCGATTCCTGATGAGTGGGCTGATATTTTAAGTGATGTCAATAACCCTGATATCCCAACGGTCTATGGACCTGTTGCTATGTATGTCTTCGCCTGTGCTGCATTTATTGGCGATCACAGTTTTTATGTTGCCAAGTTTTGTATTGTTATTTTTGAAATTTATTGCTTATGGCTGTTATCGCGATTATTAAGTGCGCGTCATTTTTTGTTGTATGCGTGGATGCCATTGCTGATTCAAGAGGTGTGGATGAGTGGCCATACCGATGCGATTGCCTTGCCATTTCTTTTGACCTCGGTACTCGCTTATCAACAGCAACAGTCCTACCGTAGCGCATTGCTTTTTGCCCTGGCCGTTTGTGCGAGGCTGCAGCTCATTGTTCTAGCGCCGTTGTTTCTGATTGGTGTCCTGCATAAACCACGCGTAGGCATCAATTGTATAGGTTTGTTTCTTGCGTGTGCTTTCTGTATGTACGCACCGTTTCTTCTTCAGGGATCATGGAGTGGCTTAGATATAACATGGATGTTTATTCAAGAGTGGCATTTTAATGCGTTTATCTTGGATGTATTTGCATGGGTCCTACCCGATTCGCTGGCTCGATATTTATTGCTGTGTTTTTGCGCAGTGGTGTATGTCAGGATATTGTGGCGATTATGGATGCGTGCTGATGGTTTTATTCAAAATGACATCGTTTTGGTGCTTATCGCTGTTCTGCTTTGTGGATCGTGTATTAATGCTTGGTACATGATTTGTGTGCTGCCATTTATTGCCTGTCGCCCACAATTTATTTCTATTGGATTTTGTCTATTACTGCCATTGAGTTATATTCATGGCATTTCATTACAAGGTGATGCCTATGCACCGTATGAAGTACCATTTTTTGTTATTATTATCGAGGCAGTATTTATCTGTGTTATGTTGATCTTGGATCGGTTTTATAAGGAAAATGCGCAAAATTTAAGCACGCAACTCTGTTCACATCGTTAATTCTATTCAATTGTTTCATGTGCAATAATATAATGTGTACAGCATTAAATGTATTGAAACTGTGCAATGTAATTATTTTTATTAATTTAACGCTGTATTTTGCACTGTTTTATTGATCTAACAATTTGTGCCGAAAATAACTGTGTTTTTTTGCTATTTTATTAAAGATATCCTTGCAATTTATGATGTGCCTAGTAAGAAGACCGTTTATAAGTTTTGCAGGGGAATTTAATGTTAGTATTAGCGCGTTTGCTAAGTTGTTCTTTAGTATTGCTGCTACTTAATATGCCGATGCTGTGTGCGAGTGGTTCTCATCCTCGTAAACCACCGCGCCCACCGAATGAAGACTCCAGCAGTGGCATTGATAAATCAGCGTATGCACTTGGTAAAAAAATGTATCGAGCTCGTGGTGTTCCGGCAAAAGTTGATGAAGATTTAAAGAAAACCCAGGGCCCGGTTCTCAATGACTTGCAGAAAAAACTTACTGATAAAAAGATTAAGGCGTCGATTGATAAATTGGCGGGTCGTATCAATGCAGAACAATTAAAGGCATTACGCTACTATATAAAAACTCGATATAAAGTTGAATAGAGAATTATATGCGTGTTCTTAATAAAGCTTTTTCTATATTAGGCGTATCAACGTTAATGGTAAGTCTCTATGGCGCGGAGTCTGCATGGTTGCCGAAAGAGGGGTCTTATATTTTAACGCTATCCTATACACAGGAGTCCTATGATGAATTCTGGTTAGGTGATGTTGATATGGATACATCGTCGGATTCAGAGCAGGTCACTTACGGATTGTCTGCAGAATATGGTCTTAATGAAAAAATTGCTTTTGATGCCTATATAGCGCATAGTAAAAATGAATTCGGCCATCCTATGGGATTTTCCTTGGAAGAGTCAGACATTGCAGATTTTGAAATAGGTGTGCGTTATCAATTCGTCGATGAAACTGAACATGAGGGTGCTGTGCCAACGGTAGCGGCGCGCTTGGGCATTATTATTGCAGGTCCTTATGATGCTTATCCTGATATAGAGGCGCCAGATTCTGCCGCTGCAATTGGAGATGGCGGTAATGGGTTTGAGCTTCAGTTACTCGTAGGTAAATATTACCAGGAGCAGGGGCTTGGTTATACCTTTGATTTGGGCTATCGTAATAGGAATAACGATATACCTGATGATTATTATTATGGTTTCGGTTTATTCTATTCGTATGAAGGTACTGTAACCGTTGGTTTAGATTATCGTGTAAACGATTCGCAGGGTGATCTTGATATCAGTTCACCAACATTTGCCGGACGTTTCCCTGAGCTAGAAGAAGACGTTACCGAGTTGTTATTCAGTGTCTCTTATAACTTCCCTGAAATATATTCTTTGGGTCTTGTTTATGGAGATACCTTGGACGGTTTAAATACCCCGCAAAATGATATATTGAGTTTGTGGGTTTCTGCTGAATTCTAGCTGAGTTCCAGCATAGTGCGCTGATGAACTGTGCATTTCGGCATAGCATTGTTAAGACTTTAGACGTTGAAACCGAATGGTGATCAAATGATAATCTTTGCGGTCTTCATGTCATCAAACGTAATAATTGACGAATTAAGAGTCAGGCAAGGAACATTAGTATAGGGATGGCTGGTATTCGCTTTAATTTGCATGTTAAATTGTTGGGATACTTTACCTTATTAGCCCTGATCGTTTTATTTATAGGTGGGGCTGGAGTTGTTTTTGTCCAGATTATTAAAAAGCATTTTTCTACTTTAGATAGCAAGATTACGCCAATTAACGCGAGTGCTCAGGAAGTTATGAGCATCGCGTCGCGGATGCATGGACTTTCCTATCAAGGCGGTGCAGCCAGATCATTAGAGGAATTGGGTTATGTGCGCGATTGGATGATTGATGAGGAATTAAACTTTGAAAATACATTTAATCAGACCGCTGCATTAATTGAGGAGGCGGCGTTTGATATTGATTTAACAGCATTACGTGAAGCTGAATATGCATTTGAGGAAGCAATTGAAACTGTTTTTGATGGGTACGAGGATAATATTTATTATGGAGATGAATTGTGGTCTATGCGCGTTGAAAGTGACGCGCATATTGTCACGACTAATGAACATCTAGAATCAGCAATTGGAATTATAAGTGTTGAGATCAATGAAATTCAAAAAAATGATGCTCAAGAGACCGCTGTAGTCGCCAGTGAACGCCTACAAGCCTTATTGCAGCTCAAGGATCTGAAAGTGCAGCTCAATAGTTTGCAGATAATGGTCTATCAATTGTCAGAATACACTGATAGCCAGGACCTCACTGGTGCTATTAAGCAATGTCAGGTAAGCATCGAAACTATTCAGCAAACATTGGCAGCCTGTAAAAAACATCTTACTGGTGATGCATTGCAAAAATCTGTTGAAGCAATGGATGGGAGTATCGCTCAATATGTGCAGATCCTTAATGGTGAAGAAGGATTCTTTGCCATGCAGCATTTACGAGTTGATAATATCGCCGCATTATTTGCCGCTGAAGATGAATGTTTTAAAGCCGGTCAGGTCTTAAATAAAGCCTTGTCGGCAATGAAAGAGAGTACAGCGCGTATTACAACCGACGCAGTTGATTCGGTAAACGCAATTAATTCTATGGCTAGTGTAACCTTGTGGGTGGCGGCTGCAGCTGGTGTCGTCATAGCCGTATTATTAGCAGTGAAGACAAGTCGACAAATTGCGCGTCCATTGGAAACAGCATTGGATGAATTAGCAATTACCGTTTCGCATGTTAATCGGGTTTCAGTCGAGGGCAGTGCCCTGAGTAACGCTTTGTCCGAGGGTGCCATTTTGCAAGCCTCTTCCGTATCAGAAACATCAACGTCGTTGTCGGATATTTCCAGTCAGAGTACGGATAATGCCAGTAATGCACAAGAAGCAGCTGATTCTATTAAAATGACAGTTGCTGCAGTTGAGGGTGGATTTCAGGCAGTTGAAAAAATGCAAGCAGCGATGGCAGATATTTATGAATCGTCAGCGCGTATTCGTGAGGTGATTGGTGCGATTGAAACGGTGGCTTTTCAAACCAACTTGTTGGCACTCAACGCGGCGGTTGAAGCAGCACGTGCTGGTGAGTATGGGCGAGGTTTTACGGTAGTGGCCGAAGAAGTTCGGCGTTTGGCCCAGAACGTTGCTGTAGAAGCCAATAAATCTACAGAATTAGT
>JANQLF010000309.1 GCA_028280785.1 Planctomycetota bacterium | reverse complement strand
AAATAAAACCATTTTCAACATGCGATCAGCATTTAATGAATGGCCTTGTTCACCGAAAAACTTAACGACTTCTTCTATCGTTTTTGCAGACGGTGTATGAATTTCCTCAAGTTCATCGGATCCCGACCAGTCACTCATTGCAGGAATACCGCCAGTAGCGCGCTCTGAATTGGCTGCATATCCCGATTCGGCATTCATTAAAATAGTGTCTTCACCAACGTCGGCACCAATCATAAATTCATGACTGCTACTGCCGCCAATGCTGCCAGAATCCGCTTCAACTGCAAAAGCGCGCAAACCACAACGCGTAAAAATGCGCTCATAAGCTTGACGCATTGCTTGATAGGTTTCTTCCAACGATTCTTCATTGGCATGAAAACTATAGGCATCCATCATGATGAATTCTTTAACGCGCATTAAGCCAAAGCGCGGACGTATCTCATCACGGAATTTCGTATGTTGTTGAAAATAACATACCGGAAGCTGTTTGTAACTACTGATTAAATGTGCGGCATAATCCGTTACAACTTCTTCTGCAGTAGGTGCTAAGCCAAAAGCTTGACCGCCACGATCATGAACCGTGAGCATCGTTTTGGTTTGCTGATAGGCATCCCAGCGACCGCTCTTTTCCCAAAGCGCCTGTTCTTGCATAATCGGCATGGTCACTTCGAGGCCACCAGCAGCCGAAATTTCCTCACAAACAATGGCACTAATTTTATTCAAAACGCGTTGTAACATCGGTCCATAGAGATACAGACCTGATCCGTGTTTAAACATAAAACCGGAACGAATCAGTAACTGATGACTACTAATTTCAGCGTCATTAGGCATTTCGCGTAAGGTCACGATGTTCATTTGACTAGCGCGCATGTACACTCCTCTAGCGCCAGCAGCTTGTTTAGCTTTGGCTCGACGCAATCGTGCAGATCTTTATTTAGGCTGATGCCATGCGCTCGACGATCGGCGCCATCCACATATCAGCAATGGGTTTAACGGCCCCATCACGCCAATCAGCTAATCGATCACAGCGTGTGTCGTAGGCCAAACTCTGGACGTCCAATTGAGCTGCTGCGACTAATTCCTTAAGTCCAGCACGATGACAGGCCTGCCATTCTTCACCCACCTTCACCAACATCGGTGGAGCATTGAGAATTTGAATATCAAACTTTTCCTCAATATGCAAAAGCACCTTGGCTATCTTATCTTTGCGACAGCCACTGAGCGCTTCTTGTGGATTTTCTTCATAGGCAAACATCAAAACGCGCCCATTTTCCAAGCACGCAATGTGCCCTGGTCCAGCAGAGGATTCTCGTTCAAACTGGGTAAAAAGTTTTTCTAAGGCTGCAACCAAATCCACTTGCTGAGCATCGTCTAAAGCAGGCTCAATCGGATACAGATTGACAACAGCATCATCGCTAAGCTGTTCAAGGTCTTGCATGATTGTAATTAACCAAAAATGAACATCACTTGCAAGCCCCTTATACTGATGGCATGTTATAAAGCACACGCATGACATCGAACGCAGACAACATTTTTTGGCCCCTACGCGGTTTTTTCTTTTTTGTTTTACGCCCCACATTGTGGCTAGGACCCATTATTGCCTGCCTTTTTGCCTGGCTCCTGACATTTATTGCAGCAGGGCTCATTTTTTACTTTACCTGCCCAGATGCTCAGGTTGAAGGCTGGTGGGATACCAGCGTCGCCTATTTAGGTGCCATCGCCTATGCTAGCATCGGATTTGCCACGCTTTGGATGCTTGCCATCCCTTTCATTTTAAGCATCGCCTATGAAAAACTTATTCTCCATATATTTAAACAAACAGATGTTGAGCAAGAAAGCACCGAGCATTTTATGGCCTCTATTGGCTCAAGCCTTTTGCTATTGGTACGTGGATTACCTTGGCGCATAGGTTGGTTGATCGTTGGAATAGGCTGCAGCATATTTTTTCCTCCTGCTGCCATTATCGTAACCGCTATAGGACTCGGTCATATCACGCTGCTTGACGCAGCAGACACCGTTCTTGGCGTACAAGGCAAAAGCGGTAAACAACGTCGTTTGTTTTTCAGTCAATACCGCATCGCATTATTAAGCGCTGGTATTATAGCCGGAATATTAAGCGCCTTACTTTCGCTCAGTATTATTGGTCTGTTATTTTTCTTACCGAGCATAACCTGTGCCGCAGCGTTGTGTTTACCCCATTGGACCATTAATGAGCCCTCTTGAACTAAGCGAAGAACAATATCGTGAACAGGTTTCGGATATACTGGGTCAAGAAGGTACACTGGCAAAAATCCTACCTGCTTACGAATCACGACCGCAGCAACTGGACATGGCCTGCGTCGTCGCTCAAGCCATCCAAGAGCGCGAACATGCCATTGTAGAAGCACCTACAGGCGTCGGAAAAAGTTTTGCCTATTTAGTTCCTGCTGCGCAGTTTGCCTTAGCACACAATAAAAAAGTCGTTATTTCAACTGGCACCATTGCCCTACAAGAGCAATTGATCAATAAAGACTTGCCAATTTTACAAGAATGCTTCCCACTCCTAAAATCAGTTCTGGTTAAGGGTCGACAAAATTATCTGAGCCTCAGAAGGCTTGAACACGCACTCGATGGTCAAAATACCTGGTTTGAAAATCGCGATGATCTCAAAGATCTCAAAGATTTATCTGCTTGGAGTCAAGAAACTGAAGTTGGGGATAAGGCAGACTTGGGTTATGATCCCAATCCTGCTGTATGGCGTAAAATTGTATCAGATAATAATAACTGCCTTGGTCGACGTTGCCCACGTTATGCTGATTGTTTTTTCTATCAGGCCCGTCGTGAAATCGAAGACGCGGATATTCTTGTCGTTAATCATCACCTGTATTTTAGCGACCTCGCCCTACGCAGTGAACACGCAGCCATTCTACCGCCTCACGATGTCGTTATTTTTGATGAAGCGCACAGTCTGGAAGACGTTGCCACTGAACATCTCGGCATTCAATTAACTGAAACACAAATTCGTTATTTTCTAGACGGCATCTGGAATAATAGGAAAAATAAAGGGCTGCTTGGCGATGGCATGGGTGAAAGTGCTCGCGAACTGGTCGAAAATTGTAAACAAGCTAATAATAATTTATGGTCTCAAGTCGCACGTAGTTTCGGCGATCGCCAAGAAGACACGATGCCCATTCCTAGTCCAAATCGTTATAGCTTAGAACTTGCAGATGATTTAGATCGGCTTGGCGCATCATTGAATGAAATTCGTGGCCGTTGTGACGATGACAACAGTGCCCAAGAATACAAAGCTCAAGCAGATCGAGCCATTGGCTTCGCTGGAAACTTGCGTCAAATTGTTGAACAACAATACCCACACTACGTCTATTATGCGACTGTTCCGACTGGCCGCGGTAGTGCTTCGCTCAGTGCCAATCCGTTAAAAGTCGGTGAATTATTATCCAATGTTTTATTTACCAAAAGCCACTCAGTTATTTTAACCTCAGCTACTCTAGCAGCAGATGACAGCGAACGCTTTTTGTTCCTACGCAAACGACTCGGACTCGAAGACGCACTCAGCAAACGCTTAGACAGCCCCTTCGATTTCGAAAAACAAGCTCGCTTACTGGTTAACGAGTCACCACTTGATCCGAATGGGCCTGACTTTGAACGCGCCTTTAGTATGTGGCTCGGTGAATTTCTAGAAAATGAACCTGGCGGTACCTTCGTCCTATTCACCAGTTATAGACAGCTTGAACGCGTCTATGAGTTAGTTGCGCCTCGCCTAGAACGAGCAAAACGTTTTCTTCTCAGACACGGAAGCGGTATGGGTCGCAGTCAGATGATCGACTTGTTTAAATCGACTGGCAACGCTGTTTTATTTGGCACAGCGTCGTTCTGGGAAGGCGTCGATGTTCGTGGTGATGCTTTAAAAAATGTTATTATCGTCAAAATTCCTTTCGAAGTACCTAATCACCCTTTAGTTGAAGCACGGCACAACGATATTAAGTCTGCTGGTGGCAATCCATTCATGGAACGCACGGTTCCAGAGGCCATTCTAAAATTAAAACAGGGAATTGGTCGCTTAATTCGTACCAAACAAGATCAAGGTACGATTATTTTATGCGACCACCGTATTAAAACTAAAGCCTATGGGCGTTATTTTTTGCGCGCTCTCGATCAATTCCGGGCAGAATATTTTAGGCTCGGTGATTACTTGTAATTATTCGCCCGGTACGCCTTCGGGCTTACCACTATTGGTATGCAATAATCCATCCATCGGTGAACTAGCATTAGCATAACGCTTTTTCGGTATGCGACCCGATTGGGCAGCCCAATAACCCGCTTCCAAAGCTTGTCGCATAGCTCTAGCCATCGTCACTGGATTATCAGCATGGGCGATACCGGTATTTAATAAGACTCCATCCGCGCCTAATTCCATAGCGATGGTGACATCGGATGCCGTTCCAACACCAGCATCGATGATGATTGGTACATTGGCGCGCTCTAAAATTATCTCCATGCTATTACGATTGAGGACACCTTGACCGGAACCAATCGGCGCACCTGCGGGCATGACTGCTGCTGCCCCTGCATCTTCCAACTCTTTAGCCAAGACAGGATCGTCAGACGTATATACCAATACAGTAAAACCTTCGTCTGCTAAAATGCGGCATGACTCCAGGGTTTGAACAGGA
>JANQLF010000252.1 GCA_028280785.1 Planctomycetota bacterium | reverse complement strand
GTAAAGGTGGTCGCGGTGGTGTTTCGCAAGCTGGCGCAGTACTGATAACCGATAATACGGATTCCACCTCAGAAACTATTTTTGATTCGGTAGAATTTTCCGGTAATAGTGCGCGTGGCGCCAATGGCGCTACAGGGGGTCGCGGTGCAGGATCAGCAACATCTACATCTGAAATTGGTGGCGCAGGTGGTGATGGTGGTCCGGCTCGCGGTGGTGTCGCTTATTTTTATGCCATTGGCTTTGTGCAATTTACGGGTTGTACGTTCACTAATAATTATACACAAGCTGGTGATGGCGGCGCACCCGGTACCATCAATGGCGTCTCTGCTGTGCATAGTGGCGGTGATGGTGGCGATGGTGGCGATGCATTTAGTGGAACCATTCATTTAGATGGACCAAGTAGTAATGGGTTTTATGTGCAAATGGAGAAATCCTGCACCATTAATGGTAGCCAGGTAACAGGCGGAGATGGTGCAGGTGGCGCGAATGGTGGTGCGGGTATTAATGGAAGCGGCGGTAATGGTGGTGCTGCCTATGCTGGTGGTGTTTATGTAGCTGGGTCCATCCCAACTAGCGGTGGTATTGTTTTAGTTGATGGGGGATTCAATTTTAACGGTTGTGTGCTGACAGGAGGAACTGGTGGCAGTAAAGGTTTAGGTGCTGGCGGAACTGACGGCGGTAATGGTGGTACGGCAGGTACGACGACGTTGGGGATGCCGGGAACATTTTATGCTGTTGGTGATTTATGTTTTCGCGACATGAACGCCGATAATGTTTATGATGCCATTAATGATAAACCGTTGCCAAATGTTGCTATCAGAATGTATAGAACAGGGGATTATACGATTGCGCGTGTTCACAGTGATGAAAATGGTGCGTATGGATTCTCAACGTCATTTACAGATCCAGGCATTTTGGCATTTGCATTAACCAATGCATCGCCTGTAACACAGGATACCGGCGGTGATGATACGATTGACTCGGACATAGATGAAACGACT
This sequence comes from Planctomycetota bacterium, assembly GCA_028280785.1. Classification (GTDB taxonomy): domain Bacteria; phylum Planctomycetota; class UBA11346; order UBA11346; family UBA11346; genus JANQLF01. Next base: position 7,040 of record JANQLF010000252.1, on the reverse strand, counting down.
GGTGAAGTCGCTGTTACCTTATCTGGTGATGATGTAACCATTGATGCGGGTTTTATTGGCCCAGCGCAACTCAATCCAGCTGGATTACAATTACTGGTTATCAATGGAACAGTAGATGATGATGTGGTCAGTGTCACCATTTCTGGCACCACGGTTGTACCAGTTGATAATAACTATTCGATTTACGTTAACCTAGAACCAGATACCACGGCATTAGACATGATCACAACGTTAAGTGATGGTACGCAGGAAACGAGACCAATCACCATAACGGTACTACCAAATGGAGGTGGGTAACATGAATGAATTCATACGTAAGGGACAGACAATGCGTTTCATGTTCATGACCGTTCTAGTTTGCTGCTGTGTTGCCTGCGGTGGCGGCGGCGGCAGTAGTAGTAAGAAGGGTTCTGGAAGTGCAGATCCGGTCTACCCCAAAAACCAAGTGACGTCTATTACGGTCATTGGTACGACAGACGTCTCGGCAACGGTGACGGGGTCCAGTAGTATTCAGCCGTCAGTTGCAGATACGGATAGTACCGACACTGGCTTTGTCATTAACATGGATGTGGATGATGTTGATTTACCCGTTGATGACGGCGAACATGGCCAAACCTTAACGTTTGAAGTAGAAGTAGACGATGGAACTGAAGCACAGTCCATAGAATATGTTGTTGGGCCTGTTGATTAAATAATCAGATAACGCAGCAGACGACGCGACAGATTATGCTCCTCTCATATATGAGCATGTTGATAGATCGCTGTGATGCAAAATGTGATAGGAGCATGTGCATCGTTGCTGATAGGTGAGAGTCATTGTGTTGGCAATGACTTAAGATGCGTGCATTCGTCAGACAATGAATGCTTCTAACGTTCGCCCTGTTCTTGAGTTAATCTTTGCGTTTAGTATAGATTTGGCTAGGTAGATTTGGATTGTTGGTGAGTCACAGAGTTATATATTCCAAAGCAAATATTCCTCAATCACTAAAGAAATCCCCATTGGTTTTATTCAGTGTTTGTGGATAGGTTTAATCACAAATTTAGGATGCGACTATGAATTCAGCTCATGTTGGAAAAGCAGTTTTAGTTATGATTTTTTTCTTGGTGTTCACAACCGGTGGCGCAACTGAGTCTGATTTTAACCCTAAAAAGCATAACGGGATTAAGCGAAATATTATCACTGTCAGCTTGCAGGGTAAGGGTGCTGCTAAGTTAGATTACAGCAGCGTTCCTGATGGTTTTAAGCCACTGACAGTTGAAGTTTTGGATGACGGTACCGAAATATGGCATTGTCATTCACGTAAAGATTTGCCTCGTGCCAATTGGTCTTCTTATATTCTCATGTGGTTACCAAAATCGAAAAAGTTCACCGTTTCTCACGATCTGTATATCGATTTTGATTTAAAGATGGATATGGATGAAGATGTACCTTGCGAAATATCGGGTCTGCTTGCAGAAGGATTAGATGATGCGAGGCGTAGTTATACGATGTTGTATTGGTCGCGGACCTTTCTAACGAATATGCATGTTCCCGTTGGTAAAAAGAATCCACAACCTTGGAAGAGTGGTGAGTGGATGCGCTGCACAGCGAGTCTAGCACCAGGGGCACTACGACCGCGTGGGAGAAGTGTTTATGCGAAAATGGGAGATGCGTATTATTGTGTGTCGATTTATATAGATTTGCGCAGAAAGGCTAAGACGGATAATATACAGATTAAAAATCTACATATTTACAATAAGTATGATATTTCTATGGATAATATAAATGCGATTGATGAATATGGGTTTAGTAAGTTTCATTATTTCTGTATGGCAGGCGATACCAAGCTGATGAAAAAAGCGATTGAATCTGGTGCTGAAGTTAATGCGGTTGGTGATTATATGCAAAAACCTATTCATTTTGCAACTGTTTCTGGAAATACCAAGGCAGTTGAATTATTACTAAAGCAGGGAGCGGATGTTAATAGTTCGTCTTGGCATAAATTTGGTCGACCACTCTATCATGCGATAGGAATGCGAGACGAGAAAGTGGTCAGGATGCTGCTGAAGCACGGCGCAGATCCACGCGAGACCATTGAGAACCATGATATAAACAGTTTTGTCAAAGAGCGTAAATTTCCTCAAATTATGCCATTGATTAACGAAGCCACCAAGGCCCTCAAAAAGAAAGAGGCTGAGGTCGATTTGTAAGATTGCACTCAGTATAGATCGTTAAGGGATGCTATACAAACGCACCTGTGCGACATTGGTATTTATTGTTTTATATTGACTGCTTTTCTTTCATCGTTTAATGGCCTAGTAATTCTAACCAGAGAAGTAAACACAAGTTAAGCAGGTGCAATTATGCAATATGTTAAAGACGGCTTCATTCGATCAGCCATTCTAAGCATTTTTATCACAATGTCTTATGCCTCTGATGCGTTTGAAAGGGCTTTGGAAAAGGCCGATTATGCATCGTTGACGAAGCAGGTACAGGTGTGGCCGTTGGTGAAGAGTAAGGAGCTAGCGGCGGATAGTGCTCAGAAACTGCTTGAAGAATTCAATGGTACGTGGGATAGGATGCTTAAGGGCTTTGCGAAAACCACCCGAAAACGAGATATTTCTTATGGCGACATTGCCAAGAAAAAGATGAAGGGCTATGTTTTGGCAGATGTAAGTGCATCGGGAATTTCGATCAAAAATGCCAAAAGCGGTGGGAAGTTGGCCTTTCCCTGGAAGACCCTTGATTGTGATGCGCGTGTTCGCCTGACACTGGAAGCAGATCATTTGGCGCGACACGATAAGAATTTTATTATTTTGATGTTGAGGATGACCCATCAAGGCATGGATGCGGTTACACAGGAGTGGTCGAAATTATCTGAAAAAAGGCGCGAGAAAATCCCACAAGCGATTCATGAATTGATGTCTGTATCGATGGCTAAAAAAGAATCAGCTGAACGCGAAGCTGACAGGCAGAAGAAAATAGCCGATTATGAAAAAGTGTTCCAATCAAATGACTTTCGTGCAATTGTAAAACTGTCCAAAGGAATGGATGGGGGATTGTTCCCTGATCCAGAGATTAAAGCATTGCGTGAAAAGTATAAAGAGAAAATCGCGCTAGCGAATAGTATGTCTAAAAGGCGAAACGTAATCAATTTTAAATTCAATGGTAAAGGCGCGGCACGCATCTTGGGTCGTGGCAATGCGAAAGTGATGAAAGATGCAGACGGCAATGAAGTGATTCAAGGGCTGACAACCTATGATGATCCAAATTCAAAAACGGGAGCGCGTATTCCCATCGCATTTCCGGAAGGAACGTCGGCAAAAATCAGTCACGATCTCTATGTGGAATTTGATATTCTGTGTAAGGCTGAGGACTATAGGAAATTGAATATACATTTTGACTTAGATGTAAATGGGCATCAAAAACGTCACGGTAATTACGTCAGCGCACAGTTAATGGTGTTTATGGGTATGTTTATGGGGATCAGTCATCAGGAGGATATATTGGCTCCTAAAAATCCGAATAATCTTGAAAAGGGTGAATGGACTCATTGTGTCGTGAGTATAACTCCTGGCTCTTTTGCTTCCTACGCCCCGCCATCCACAGGACCAGTGACGGGTGATGTGTTAGACAGATTGCAGATGTATATAGATAAAGATAAGATGACTAAAGTAAGCAAGATCTTAATTAAAAACATTCGTGTTTACAACTATTTCGATGATTCTTTGGAAGAGGTAAATAAGCTGGATCAATTTAAGTACAGTAAGTTTCATAGAGCTTGTATTAGTGGCGACGTTGATTTGATGCAGAAAATGATCGATGCTGGAGCAGATCTGAAAAAACTTGGTAATATGTTTAATTCACCGCTTTGCTTTGCGGTCAAATCTGGAAAAACGGAAGCTGTGCAATTTCTGTTGGATAAGGGCTTGGACATTAATGAGCGCAATGGTCCATTGGGTAAAACCGCACTGGTGGGCGCAAGCAATTTCCCTAAAATGGATATGTTGACTTTTCTGTTATTAAAAGGTGCGGATCCTCGTCATAAAGTAAATCGTCGAACTATCGCGCAGTGGGCTAAAGACAATAATAACCTTGAGGCGCATCGATTAATGATGGCTTCTGCAGAAGTTCTCAATGAACATGAAAAGGGTAAAAAGAAACCGAAGCAAGGTGAAAAGAAAAAGCCGGAAGATGGCGGTGGTGTAGATGACTTTTAGAATAAGAGTCCTACTGCTGTTGAGTTTGTTGTCATGCGCACACGCTCAAGTTTTTGATATATCACTACCGTCTGGGTCCATTGCTGAATCGTGTATTGCATTGGAGCAGCAAATCGGTGTTAACGTTGTTTTCTACCCTGAATTTATTTCACGGAGGAACGACATAAAGCCTTTCTCTGCAAAGGGTGATCTGAAAAAGGTACTCAGTCTCTTTTCTAAACATGCCAAGGTTAAATGTGTAAAGGGTGTTTTTGGTAGTATTGTTGTATTGCCAAATAAATTAAACATAAAAAATCATAGCAATTGGAAACAAAAGAATTTCAAAAAAGGTGGCATTGAGGTAATGGGCCGTTCCGCGGCTGGTCGTGAGCATGGTATCGCTATTGGTGATGTACTGGTTAAAGTAGACGGTAAACCATGTCGAACAGTCGCGGAGCTCTTTGCCTACGTTGATAAAAAAGGCATCGGTACTGAAATTGTATTTACCTTCGAGTCAGATGGTATGTTCTATGATGCCAAGATAAAATTAGAGGATAAGGATGACTGGTTCCAGTGGGAATTGGGTATTAAGTGGCATACCGAGCTGCCTAGTGCGTTGCAAATTTTTAACGAATATGGCCATCAAGATGAATCATGGAATAAAGATTTCGAAAAATTTTATAATCAAGCCAAGCACTTTGGACGATATCAACAGTCTCAAAAAGTTGCTGATGCAATAGCGGGATTGGTTAAGAAAGGATGTCGTGATCCATTGATCTTGGAGTTTTGGCCGATTACCATGGTAGATGAAAAACATTGGCACGTTATTTCTGAATCTGTTGAATCATCACGGTGGGGCGAGTTGTATGAAGGATCTCGGTTAGACGCACGTCTGCCGCTTGTTTGTTTATTTGCACAACATGGGCACATGGCAATTCGAAAAGAAGCGCGCGATTTATTGGAAGCATTAGCGTCGTACGAAGGTGATTTTTCTGATAAGCATCACCGGCTGCGTGTAAAGATGGCGGTCGCGCATGTTTTTCTGCAACACGGCAATGCTGAGAAGGCATTTTTGGTTTATGAAGAGCTGCTCAAGGAATTTCGCGATGAGTTGAGTTCGAAAAACACAGCTTTGTTCATACGTTTTGCGTCATTGCACAATGACATGAAGCGATCGCGGCAATATCTGGGTCGCTATTTACATGAAAAACACCAAGCGTGGTTAGCGAATACGTTTAGAAATAATAATATGTATCAGAGAGCATTGAAGGATAAAAAGGATGTTAGCCCTAATGGGCTGCATTGTTTGGCATATAAGCCTTTAGAAGCCTATCTGGCAATTATTAATAGAAAAAATGATGCAAAATATAATGGACGTCTCGGTTATCATTTTTTTGCTAGTGTACACCCAGAGTCGTTCTATCAATTGCCATTGCCATTTTATCCCGAAGGTTGCGACCTGTATTTTTGGCCACATATCAAGGCAGCAACGTTGGGAAGTAATGCGGTTATGGGTATGGGGTTAAGTTGCAATATCTCATTATTACATGCTGAGCAGGCTCTTAATAAAGATGATTTCTATAAAAATGCGAGTTTGATCTTCGATAATGAGCATTCCGTTAATAAATATTTTGATGGATGGGAACAGTTCCAGCCGATACCTGGTTTTACCAATGGTTCACCAATTCCAATTCAAGCACGCATATCAAATGGATTTTTAGATCTGAGCTATAATGATCTGCACTTTGCTGCTGACTATTCAAATTGGCTCAAGAAAAAAGGAAAATTAGGCATTTATGTTAAAGAATCTAATTCCACTTTTGATTTTTCCTATTTTAAACACGCAGAAGAATCCATCGATAATGATCGCATTATTGCCTTAATGGAAAAAATTATTGACCCTAAGCTTGAATTATCATTTGAAGAAGCCGTGGCGTTATGGGATGAGGCAGCAGCGATTGCCGGGCCGCAATCGTTATATCATATTTGGCGCAAACGACCTCCGCACCCATTGTTTCGAGGTAGTAGAAAAGCACCGTGGCCACCATTTAATCCAAATGCAAATGGGGTTGATGCGGATAATGATGAAAGTGTGCAGAAACGAGCCGAACGTTACGGATCAGTTTCGTGGGTATGGCCAGATGAGCGAAAGGAACAATCGCATGTAACATGGGTGTGCTTTGAAGGCGGCCGAATGAAAATATTTGATTCTAGAACGAAGATGTTTTCTGATCGATACGAGATGTATTATCAGTTTGATCAAGACGTAGGTATAGAAACACCGTTTATGTATAAATCAAAGCTCTACTTTATTTCCAACAAAGGTGTCATGGTCCATGCACTAGGCGTCAACCAACTTGAGCCCTTGCTTAGTTCTCAGGGGTATTTGATTGATGTGCCATGTAAGTTGGAGCCCAATGCTGGAGAAGCTCCGGTATTCATTCATGATGATAACGAATCTATTAAATGGTCGGTTGAATAGCATAGGAAGATAGTCCAAGTATGCCGGAGTACTCATTGTCAGTGCCTGTGGATGCTAGTGATAATTATTATTCAAAGTTACATATTTCTTCGTTATCCGACATTGATTTATATTATAATACTATATTATAGAAAACGCTTCTAATCATAGGCGGTGTACATTATGAAAGTGCTTTTCTTTATCCTCAGGTGTATTTTATTAGTGTTGCTCCTTAAAGGCAGAAAGAACATAAGGGAATTAAAGAAGCAGCTTAATGCTGGGCATTAACTGCTCTTGCAACTAGATATAACAGTCGTTATACTGAGACTTTGACTGGAAATGTTATGGAAACATTTAGATATAATTTTTCATGGGAATCTGATAAATCCCATCAAATATT
>JANQLF010000239.1 GCA_028280785.1 Planctomycetota bacterium | reverse complement strand
AGTCGGAGAGGGCGGCCCAATTTTTAAGTGCTTCCTGTTTGCTGTTTGCAAATATGACTTTATCCCAAAGAGATTTGCGTGTCTTAAATTCAGCAGGTGGTTCCAAGCCACCGCGACCACCGCTGTGATACCATGTTACCCAGGCGTGCCATTGCGGACATTCTGCAGGATGACTTGGTGCATAATTTCCAGGTAATAATGGGCCAAAATAGGAATCTCCTAAATCACGAACGCCAATTTCCATTGTGCGAATCCCTAGTTGGCGATTAATGGCCGAACGGGTGGCCTCTTTTAATTGAACATTAATACCGACATTTTGCCAATAATTACATGCCATTTGGATGGCTTTACTCAACTGTGGGTAGCCCGAATGTACATTGAGAATCAATGGTTCGCCATTTGGCAGTAAACGCGTTCCATCCGCTCCTCGTTTATTGAGCCCTATTTCATCTAAGAGTTTATTGGCACGCTCAACGTCATAATCGGTGAAGTTGTGCGTATGCTTTTTATTCTCATAAGGAGAACCTGCTGGAACAGCACATTGCGCTGGGCTACCCAAACCCTGCCAGAAGACATCAATCATTTCTTGGCGGTTTAATGCTAATGACAGCGCATAGCGAAATTTTTTATTGCCAATAATTGGACCAAGTACTTCATCCTTATTGGTTTGCAGGGTGAAGAAGGATAATTCACCGGCATAGTCATTTGCCCAACGGTACAGGCGATATCCACCAAGGTATTCTCTGCTCTTGAGCACGCTCCAATGTGATGGGGTTAAGTCTCGAGTTTGGAAGTCTATATTGCCGCTGGTCATTTTCAAAATTCGCACCTGCTCATTTGATTCTTTTTGAAAAATGATGCGATCGAGATAGGGGAGTTGATTTCCTTCAACGTCAACACGGTAGTAGTAGGGATTTCTGATAGCAATGATATCGCGCTCTAAGTCTTGGCTGACAACTCGCCAAGCCCGTAATGTTGGAAAGTGTGGATTGGTGACTGGATGATAGCGACCTGTATCGCGTAACATGGCAACCCACGTGCGGTATTGTTTGGGTTGTTTAAATGCAATGTCATTTAACCCAGATTCTCTGTCTGGCGCAATCACAGCACTATCAGATTCCATACGCAACATAGTTGCATTATAGAGGTAGGCTTCCTCTTTATCGAGTGAGGAAATACCATCTGCATTAACACGGCTATGAAGATCTTTAAGCAATAAGTACTCTCGGTAGCGACGCCAATCGATTGGGGAATAGGTGTCATATGTTTCACCGCTTATGAGTTTTTTTGCTTTATCGATATCAACGTTTTTAAAGAGTACCTTGTTGTGAAACTCTGTTTTCGCAAGACTCGCATTAATGGCGTCTATAATTTTTCGCTGTTGTGGGTTAGCTTTGCTGTAATCAGGATTTTCTGGAGTTTGATAATTGGTGACTATGCCTTGAATTTCTTGGTCCAATGAATTCCATAAAGCACCGAGTAGCGTTGATTGTTTTGCTTGAGAAAAAATTTCGCAAAATTTCGCCCAGTCTAAAATATCGAAATAATCGAGTCTTACGCTAGCATTATAGTGAAATTTTCCATGGTGGTGTCGCGGCATCGCGAACATACCACGATACAGCATGAACGTTGCTGTTCGTTCAATGTAAAGTGGGTTTGGTCGTGGAAAACTAAATTTAATTATATGTGAGTCGTCACCATGTTTATCTTTTACTGCGGTAACCTTAACTCTGTTTTTAAGCGGTTGCTTGAAAATATGCGGTAGTTTTGCTCGAATAAGCATGCAGTTTAGTGCGGCTAGATCAGTGTCCTTAAGACTTTCATTTTTCTCAATAAATTTCTTAAGAAATACATTGCGCAGCTGTAAGTGTTCAAGCAACTCTCGCTCAGATTGCAGTAGTTTCGAGTAGCCCTTTTCCTCCAGTGCTTTGATCTCTTTTTCTAAATCAACACCTTTATATAATGATTCATCGTAAATATATTTATTTGCACAAAGCTCATTAAAACCAGCAATGACATCAGCTTGTTCGACATTCTCTGCAGCGAGCGCCTTAAAGTCTAATGATATCTCTTGTGACAATTTTTGCAAATGTTGGGCAAATGCATCGTTGGACACCAGAAATGCCTTTAACGCATCCCAGTCTTTGACATCTAATATATTGAATTTTTTACTGCCATCAGTTGGTTGCATCCAATCCGGTGGGGAAGCCCAGCGTTGTGAGCCGATATCAACGTTGCATACATAGAGTAAGTCTGTTGTGGTAAAAGGATGGCCGTCTGACCATTTATGGCCTTTGCGTAAATAAAAAGTAAAGTCCTTCGCATCATCGCTCACTTCCCATTTATAAGCAATGCCTGGCTGAACATTGCCACTGGGATCAAAGCGCACGAATGCTTCGTATCCCAGCTTGGTGGTAATGTGCCCATAAGACTTGGTGCATTGTTTCCAGTCTCCACCGTATTCGCCAATGCCATCTGGACCCCAAACAACGGCAGGATTACGCGGCAAGCGCTCTGCAACGTGTGGTAAATATTCTGGGTCATCTTTAGAGAGCTTGGTTCTCTTTTTGAGCAGTGGGGATTCATCAAATTTTTTGATTACATATTCGGGTTTATCATTTGAATTGGGAAAGGCTTGTTTGTAGGTGAATTGTGGGAATGAGACTTTGCTACGTGTAGGCATGCGTACTTGAGCATCAATGACATCTTTAACAGTGACTTGTTGGGCAGGTTCTAGACTGCCGGCTTGGCCTAGTGCCGCGATTGACTCCTCTAGCTGATAAAAGCCAATTGTTTTACCATTTAGTACGTATGTATTGTCACCACTACGTTGAGCATTAATAGTTGCTGCATTGCCCGAGTTATCAGTGCCTGTCGCTTGAATGGACGCGTCCAATTTATTTGATTGCAGATACTTCGTATAGGCTTTGTATGCAACTATAGGATCTTCATCGAGTAACTTATCATTCTGAAATAATTTATAGAATGAATTAACCGAAACTTCCCATTTCCCATCATCCGTTTCACCGCTAATGGTAATGATATACTTATTATCAACGGTCTGAGAAAGCGAACATTGAAAGAAGATAAATAGAATAAAGAAAGCAAAGGTGACGATGCCGAGCTGGCGAAGAAATACTAAAATGCCACGAACAGTTGGGTTCACTCGGTGCTCTCGAATCGGTAACAGAGGGGTGCAAGTCCTTGGTTAGAACCAAGATAGCGTTGATAACCCATGTTACCAAGATATACATGTGTGCAATATCAGGATCTGAGCCCGTATGGCAGAACAAGACAAACCTTCTAAACGTGTTCAACCACGCATTGCTCGTCGTAAAGATGTAGCAGAGCTGGCCCAAGTTTCGCCATCAACGGTGTCCCTGGTATTAAACAATACGCCGGGCCCGCGCATTCCAGATGCAACACGCCAACGCATTATCGATGCCGCGAATCAATTAGGCTATCAGCCTAATGCCGTTGCACGTGCACTGGTAACAGGCAAGACCATGACTATCGGCGTGGTTTTTCATTACATTGGCAATCCATTTTACGATACCGCATCATCGTGGCTTAACGGTGCGTGGAGTGTCTTTCATCCGCACGAATACCGCATCCTGCTGGGCGAAGGTGACGAAGAAAAACCGCTCGCTGGATTATACAGACAGCGCGGTGTCGATGGCATGCTTATGCTTGTACCGCCAACTAGTCCTGAAGACCAAGATAAAGAACTTCAGTTCATGATCGAAGCTGATTTTCCGTGCTGTGCTATAGGCGCACGCCTCAAGGCGGACATTGGCGACTATGTCGATACCGATAATTTTGGTGCTGCAAAAATGATGACGGAAAAACTAATTCAAGCAGGCCATAAGCGCATCATGCATATTACTGGTCCACATTTGTTTAATAGTTCAGCCATGGATCGTTTAAATGGTTATAAACAAGCGCTTAAAGAAAACGGCATTGAGATTGACGAATCTTTAATTCGCTATGGTAACTACACTGGCACCATGGGTGAAGATTTACTCAATGAAGCCATGGATGAGGGCGTCAAATTCACGGCTATTTTTGCAGCTAATGCATCAACGGCGCATTTTGCAATTAAATTGTTACGTAAACGCGGTTTGGATGTACCCAAAGACGTGTCGATAACAGCTATTGATCGCCCTTATCAAAATGAACCACTCGATTATGAGTTGGTAACTTACCAGCAAGACACCTACGGAATTGGCAAAAAAGCGGGTGAATTATTACTCGAGCGAATAATGTCAGATGAGGTTTTACCAAGCCGCAATTGCTATGTCGAGGGGACGTTCATCGACGGCAATACTATTCATCCTGTATAACGACTTCTTCTTTAGGTATACCTAAAGCAATTATCCCGTTACCGGATAGATTTTGTAGGTAGTATAGACATAAGCTGCGCGCTTCGAAAAATGACAGTTTGTATTTGTCCATCCAGGTTTCGATGATTTCCTCTACATTACAAACGCCGTCTATCATCTTATACATTTCAAGTGATAAGCCATCTAATTGAATGCGTTTCCTGCGCCGTGCCTTAAGGGCTTTTGCCAGCAGTTTAACAACACCGCTATATTTCAATTCGACCTCAAGAATCACATATCTGCCTTCTTCTTCTTGAATCAATTTGGCTAACTCATTACGACCAGGTATGGCCTTAAGCTGATCGCCATGCTCTTCAGGTGAACTAAATGGTTGTGGCTTAGGTGCGAATAACATCAGTCAACTCTAACGGTGGTGCGTTTTTTGGTCCAATTTGTTCAAAGCAATACATACGTTGTTCTTCTACATTGCGCCAAATAGTCGCGGTTCCTTTCCACCATTTGCCGGCCAATTTTTCCATGGCGTATTCACCGCGTTGTTCAATTTCTAGCTCTAAGCCTTCCATGCCATGAACGGTGACTTCACGTTTGGCCATAACGCGACGTTTTATCTTTTTCTGATAATTACCATAAAAACCAAAGAGGGTACTGCCGCCAATCAATAAATCCGGCATGCCGAAACGTCTCAGATAGACATGGTGATGTTTTGGCCCTTCAAAGATAATTGAGACATTTGCAGGAACAGCTTCGATTTCTACTGGTCCATATTCGCGAGGCAGGTATCCATAAATATTAAACAAACCCCATTCTCGAATGTCTTCTACATTAGCAGCAAACGTATTGAGTATTGGATCGAGAATATCACGTGCACGTTCTTCGGTGTAATTTGGGAAAATCCAGTGAAAGTGAATATTATGTTCTTTTATAAAATAAGTGGCGTGACATATTTGACCCGGCAGGTCATAGGCGAAAATAAATCCACCGCGATTCCGATGCTGAAGCTCATTAAAATCCAGTAACCGTTTGTCATCTAAACGTTCGAGGTGTCGTCTATGCACTTCAGTTATCATGCGTAGTTCGTCAACGGCATGTTTGGTTACTTGCCAGTGAAACGTAGCCTGAATGCCATGGCGGTTACTGAATTGAATGCGACCCTTTTTTGGGTCTAAATTAAAGTTTGTACATTCCCAATCGTTCGGGATCATCCCTTTGAAGTAATGCCAGGCTATTCGTTGATTGCTCATGATGTTGTAGATGTTAGTGCCTGCGCCGAGGAATGGTCAGGCATATATTGCCTTAATTTTTGGGAGTGTAACGGACAAAAATAATGACGATCTCGATGCGGCTTGACCGTGCAAAGCATGCCAACTCGCCCCCAAAACAACTAGCCGGCTTCGCCCGCGATGCTGCCCACTTTAATATCCATATCGGCAACATTCTGAATCTTATCGACTTCACCTTCTTTAATCCAGACGATGCGATCAGAGGTGGCGAGCATTTTATGGTCGTGGGTTGCGGTGATAATCGTCACACCTTGTTCGCGAGAGAGCTTCACGAATAAATCAATGACATCAGAGCCGGTGTGCACGTCCAAGTTTGCGGTTGGTTCGTCAGCAAGAATAATCGCTGGGTTGTTGGCAAGCGCACGGGCAATAGCCACACGTTGTTGCTGACCACCAGATAATTCGAGTGGACGATGGGTAATGCGGTCACCCAGACCAACATATTCGAGGACTTCGGTGGCACGACGCGTTGCTTCTTTTTCATCTTCACCAAGGAAGGTGAGTGGCAGCATCAC
>JANQLF010000237.1 GCA_028280785.1 Planctomycetota bacterium | reverse complement strand
GCAATTAAAAAATATGGTGAGAACAGGTAATGATACAGGTGCAATGCGTCTGATCGATAAGATAGCGCATACTTCAGTATACGTTGAGTTATCATTGGCAAAAGCGGAGTCACTAATAGGTATTGATGCCAAAGATCGTCGGCAAATCCAGGTCTCACTTTTGTATTTCCTTATAAATATGAACCCATTTCGTGCCGATGATATAAAACGTCTGAAGGCGATGGATACAGACGAAATCATTAAGAATAAGATTGAGCAATTAGAAATGCAATTAGCTTCTTCTGGAGCTCAGGCTGCCGCTCCTGATGCTCTGACCGAATTGATAACAGCATATGAAGCTGGTGAGATTGATGCTAAAAAAATTATAGCCTTTGTTCAAAAGGGTAAAACGACTCAGATTGAAAAATTAGCTTCATTTGATTCATTGACGACGCAATTTATCGCCAAGCAACCAGCATTAGCTTGGCCATTTTTGGAACAATCATTTTACTTAATGCCAGATAAAGAGCGAGCGCAGCAATTGATTGACTTATCTCAAAAAATTAAAGATAGGCCACGAGCAATAAAGTTTCTTTACGGGTATTGTAGTAGGTTTGATGATCAGATCCGTTCTATTCGCCCAGTGTTTTTAGCGTGGAAGAATGCTTATAAAAATTATTACCGTGACACAGCTAGACCACTGTTGAAGAAGGCTTTGGATATGGCGGCAAAAGGTAATGTCACGCAGGCAGCTGAGATGCTTTATGATAAGGCTGAGGAAAGTGGATTAATAGATTTAAGGATTTCGGCAGGTTTATTGTTGCGGCATCACAAAAAACTAAGCGATAAGCTTAGGCATCATTATTTCTATGAGACACAAATGTTTTGGAGGGATATGTTGCCGGATTCGAGCGAATTATGGTGGGATACTTTTGACTATATACATGTCATTGCCCGGACGAATTGGCGTCGAGGCTATAATCAACATTATCGGCGTCATACAGGTCGTAGCATTAATGACGGTGCTGTCTTAGCAACTTGTGCTGCACTTCATGATAATGACCAAGAGCACAAAGAAACGAAGCGTCTATTAGAGGCAGCAGTAAAATATATAAATAAACATCCAAATCATTACAGCACAAATTGGATGCCTTGTATAATAGACGGTGAACTATGTGAAAATGAAGATCAGTATATTCAATTATTAATCAAGCGAACTGGCATAAATGTGACTCCTATCAAGCGTGCTGAGAAGAAAAAAGAAGAAGAGCCCAAGGAAGATGCCCTCGATGATTTTTGAGGTGATTAATGGATCATTGATCAGTTTATTCATATCCGGTCTATCAGGCGCATAGAGGTTTCTGATTATCCACCACGCCATTCACTGGCCGTTGTGCCTGTCACTTGCTTAAATCGACGACTGAAATAATTGAGCGAACTAAATCCGCATAGAAACGCGATTTCCTTAAGGTTATATTCACCAGTACGCATGAGATCCTGGGCTGTGCGTACACGTTGTTCGACGATGAGATCACCAACACTTTTATTGAGGATGCGTTTGCAGCATCGGGCTAAATAGGCTGGATTAATGTCCAGTTCGTCGGCTATGTCAGCTAAGCTATGAAAGCGTCGGTACTGTGTTTGAATAAGCCATTGCACACGGCGGACGTGGCGTGCATCAGCGTTGCCGCTATCGATTGCTGATTCATCTGAATCTTCAACTAATGATGCGCAGAAAATCTGATGCATGCGATACATCATATGCTTAATTAAATTATGTGCGGCGAAATCATTAGGTCCCCATTGACCTTGGATGTCGCATAATTGTTGATGGAGTTGATGAAATTCACTGAGGTGACTAGAGACGTCACATTGAATCGGAATGAGCCAACGTTCTTGTTTGTTGGCTTCGAGTTGTGCATCGATTAATTCAATGGCTTCTTGATGATTACACCATTGCCAGTGTTTTTTTTCAGTAGGTCCATAAAAGTGCCACCATAAAAACGCAGCATCTTTCTCCATCGCTTTGGCAAAAGATTGTGGTGTACCAGGAGGAATACAGTGAATGTGCGCGGTTGGCACATGGATCTGGGTTTCACCACAGGGTAATTCATCAATGACTTCGAGATCGCCGCGTATCGGTAAGTAACAAACCCACTCGTGTTGTATGCGTCGCTTGTGTCGGAAGCCTGGGCGTTTGGGTTCGCGAATATGTGAGGAATAAAAAGGGAAATTCTGGCGCGGGTTGACGCTGCAAGCTACGGGAGGAGTGGAGGTCATGATCGTGCTATCATAGTACAATTCTGTGCTAGAGAAGAAAGTAGTATTTCAAGGAGGGCATCCATATAATGCTGCGTTATACACAATTTTCATTAAGGAATTTGTATTTTATGCTTACACAAACCGTACAACTTGACGTTCAGCGCGAATATGTTCGTGCTTTGATAGACAATATTATACTACTCGAACAGCGCTGTGATGCAGGACGACGTCCGTTTATTCACCCAATTCGCCCTTTGGACGGCCTTGGGATTCTTACCGAAGATAGTCCGGATCATCATCCCTGGCAGCATGGTTTGTATACTGGGCTGCATGGTGTGAATGGATCCGATTTTTGGTTTGATCAAGGTGATGAGGTCGGGCGTATTGAACCTCAGCCGCCGCAACTCATTAATGAGCACACTTGGCGTGTAGAATCGTTATGGCGCCACCATCACGGCCATGGTTTATTAAATGAACAACAGACTTGGAGTGTCGCTGTTCAAAATGAAATGATCATTTTAAATTTGGATTGGTCGGTAACTGCCCTGGTTGATCTTGAGATCGCTCAATGTGCCTATGGCGGATTATTTCTGCGCATGCCATTTACCAAAGAAAAGCACGTCGCTGTCATCAATAGTCGTGGTCAGAAAGATGGAGACTGTGAGCAATCACAGGCCGAGTGGGTGGTTTTAGAGATGGATATTGATGATCGTGATGATGTTGCTGGTATGGCGATTTTTGATCATCCGGCTAATAAATATTTTCCATCTTATTGGCGCGTTGATGGACAACGTGGTATTAATCCTGGTCCATGTATTCAAGGTCCACTCGCATTAACTAAGGATCAACAACAGCAGTACCGTTATCAGGTTTGTATTTTTACCGGTTCCATTCAGAAAGAAGCATTGGAACAAGCATATAAAACATTTGCAGGAGTATAATCATGACTCAATCAGCTATTATCGTACACGAATCATTCGAACGTTCTTGGTCTTGGGTTGCGGATCATTGGCATAAGCGTTGGCAAGAGCAAGAAGAGGATGTGTTTTTTAAACGCATTGATTTCGAAAGTGAGGTCTTGTCTTCCTTAGTTGACAATGCTGAATCAATCAAGCGTTTGGTCGTACTCGGCCATGGTTTAACAGCGGTTGATTTAAAAGAGTTTACATCGCTCAAAGAATTGGTGTACCAGCCTCGTGGTTGGCGCGATGATCAGGAAGAAGTCGATACATATTGTGAGGAACATGGCGTTCATCGGATTAAGCAAAAATCAGAAGGTTTTTGGGGCCAATCCGTCGCTGAATTTGGTTTTGCCTTAACGCTCTGTGGTTTGCGCCGAATACCCCAAACGCACCATAATATTATTGCTAGCTTAGATGATTGGAATTACGGAACCGAAAAAGGTGCTCCAAGTGCCAGGTGCGGCCAATTTGGTGATGATGCCAATTTTACCTGCGGTACCTTGGCAGGTAAGCGAGTACGTATTGTAGGTGCCGGTAATATTGCTAGTCGCTATGCCGATTGGTGTTCGATGATGGGTGCCGATGTTGCGATGTGGGATCCGTTTGCGAGTGAGCCATGCTTTCATCGTGCTGGGGCGCGTCGCGTTCATCATTTAGCTGAGTTAATGAAAGATGCAGAGATATTCGCACCAATGTTACCATTGATGGAAGCAACGCGCGGTATTGTGACTGCTGATATGATTAAAAGTTTGCCAAAAGGATGTTTGGTTGTTCAAGTAACCCGTGCGGCAATTTGTGATACGGAAGAACTCTATAAGCGTGTCTTGAATGATGAGCTTGCACTGGCAGCAGATGTTTTTGATGCAGAGCCAGTACCGCTCGAATCGCCATTATTGGGTCGACATAATGTTGTGCATACACCGCATAATGCTGGTAGAACTAAAGAGTCGAATTGGTCTTGGGCTGACGCATTGATTGATCAGTTCGCACCGAGCTAACTATGATCCTCCAAATTGCATGTGAATGTAGTCGCTATCCTTGAGTTTGATATAGAAAATCCTTTTGGTATGGGACACTTCTAAAATATAAATGACTTCGACTTCTTCATGCATTCTTTGATTGTTATCAAAAGGGTGCCTGTAGTGTTCCCATGTTTTCTCGTCTGCCAATCTGATAAACGGAATTCTGCGAATAAAAGTTTCAGTTAGACCATTTTTTAATCGTTTGCGAATATTTTCGCCGTCATTCCACAAAGCGTTCGGAATGTTGTCAGAATTATATTCGCCATGGTTATATATCCAATTTAAATACTGTAAAAGATAGGGGGCTTGGATTACGCGGAAGTCGTCAAAATTAGCAATATACCCTTGTTCAAAATATGATCTGGGTGGCATCTTAAAACCTTCCAGATAATTCCTTAATTCAGAAATGTGCTCCTTAAAGTTAGATTTTGTATACAACTCAACATCGGCGAGTTGATAGAGCTTATCTATGCGGTCTACTTTTGATTTATAAAGTCCCTGATCTGCTATGAGAAAGCATAAAAACATCGCTAAAGCATTGAATACCCAAATGAGTATGTGATTCATGTAGTAATAACGGATTCTCCATCTCTTGGTTCATCAACTCTAATTCAAATAATAATTTATACTTGCATGCCTATGATGATTGGTACCTTCAAACGCGATGACGGAAAACCTGCTGGTTTTTGACATCGATGGCACGCTGGCCCCACATGACGCCGAGCCGCATCCAGATTTGTATCCAACTTTGAAAACCTGTCACGAGCGTGGCATTCCCATGATAGTGGCGACGGCACGACGTCGTTCATCGGGACATATGCGTCTTGGTCCGATGGCGGATTTTTTAGAAAATGGTGTGTTTAATAATGGTGCCTGTACCTGGGAAGCAGGATCAATTGTCGCGTATCAAGAAATTAAGCGCGATTTACTTCATGATTGTTATCAACGTATGACCGCATTTCCTCAGGCGCATTGCACCAGTATCGCTATGGCGGATGAGCGTATTGCATTTTCGCGGGAATTGACTGCGGTTGAACTGGACCAATGGGGTGTTGCCGAAGGACATATTTGCGCATTAGAAATTGCCTTAAGCAATGAGCCCATTCGTTTATGTACCTGGAGCGAAGAGCATAAGCTTCATGCTTTATATGATGAATTAACCAGCGCTTACTCAGAAGAAGAAATGCATTGGCGTTTAATAGACGGTGGGCATTGCATCTTTGGAACGGCACCTGGCCTTGATAAATCGGCAGGGGTTAGGGTGTGGTGTGAACGCAAAAACATTGACCCGAAAAATGTTATAGCCTTTGGCGACGACGTATCCGACACCGAAATGCTAAGATGGGCAGGGATTGGTGTGGCCGTGGCCAATGCACACCCAGAAGTCAAAGCAGCCTCTGATCAACAATGCGAATCGTGCATAGACGGTGGCGTGGCAAAATGGATACAAAGGCATGTGCTGTCCTAAAGGCCGAACAGACTATGGTAGGCATTGTAGAATTGCTCAATCCAAAGAAATTTTCGTTCTAAAAATTTTATAGGTGCGAAAATAATGTCGACAAAGCCTCTGCTTAAATCACCTGGTACTCCAGAGATATAGCACATCCACAATACTACCGGTGGTGCAAGAAAATAAGATGTAATAATGATTATGTCTAGATGACCGAACGTGAAATGTTTTGTTATAGAAGGCTTTTCTTCTTCGGTGGACATGCGCCAATTCTAAGAATAGCTGGTTTATTTCAAAGATGAAAATGTCACAGTTGGTGTTGTTCATAACGGCGTTTACGGAATTCCGCTGGGCCAATGCCGCGATATTTCTTAAATAATTTGCTCAAATGATAACGGTCACTGAATCCATAGGCATCAGCTATGTGTTCAATGGATTTATCGCTGTGATGTAATTCAAAGCAGACAGCGCGAATGCGCTGGCGTTGATGCCAGGCTTGTAAGCCTTCACCAACCTGTTTGCGAAATAAGCGCGGGAAACTGTCATGAGAAAGGCCAGCGAGTTCTGCTAGAAATTCTGATTCAAAGCGTTGATCTAGATGCGTATTGAGGAATTGCATGACTTTGTTAATCGGTGAGTGAATAGTGTCGACGTCTTTGAATGCTTGTGGAATCAGTGAAAGGCAATGAAACAAATCTTGTTGTAGTTGGAATTCATTGGCAAGCGAACTGGTCTCGATGAGTTTGCATATGCGTGCTAAGCGCGCTTTACCGAGCTCCGGAATACTCATGGAGAAAAACTGAGGTTCAATTGCTTGGAAAGTTCCATCGACAGTAAATTCAATGTAGTGATGAGTAGGATTCGATGCGGAGGAGGTGGCGAACGGTGTTTCCGGTGGAATAAGCACAACAGTGTCTGGACCTAATGCGAGGCTCTTGTCGCCAAGATGAACTGTCCAACCTGCTTTGTCATTCCAATACCAGCGCCAATAGGGGGCGGCTAAGTTGTCATAATGCCACTGCGCCATCTGCACCTGACCACCGTACCAAATACGCATGGCTAATCCGCTACCGTACAAACTCATATGATTATATTGTGCTTATGAACAGGCTATTTCTAGTGCTAAACCCGCAAACATACACAAAATAAGACGCAGGTAGCCATGGCGGGCATGACTTTGCCATTATACTGGTCGCCTAAGGAGCAGCTCAGTTATGATGCAAGATTGGTTTCAAGAGGCAAAGCTAGGGATTTTTATTCACTGGGGAATTTATGCGGTTAACCCAACAGGTGAGAGTTGGCCATTCTTTCGTGGTGAAATTAGCCATGAGGACTACATGGCACAGCGTGAAGGATTTACGGCGAGTAATTATGACCCACAGGAGTGGGCTCAATTATTTAAAGATGCTGGTGCACAATATGCTGTTTTAACATCGAAGCATCACGATGGTATGGCTCTGTATCCTACCAAGGAAGATCATTGGAATGTCGTTCGCGATACACCAGCAGGCCGCGATTTAATCGGTCCGTATTGTGAGGCGCTACGAGAAAAAGGTCTGCATGTCGGTTTGTATTTTTCGCATTTAGACTGGTCGCATCCGGATTATCCAACCTTACCTAAGGATATTCCACCAAGTGATCATGGCGATGCCTCCAAGGTCAACGATTTTGTCTTTCGCGAAGATAACCCAGAGGCATGGAAAAAGTTTTTGACCTTTCATCGAGCGCAGCTCAAAGAAATTTGCACGAGTTACAGCCCAGAATTATTGTGGTTTGATGGTGATTGGGATCGTACCTCTGAACAATGGGATATGAAAGGTTTGCGTGATCAATTGCATGAGTGGTCACCCGGTGTGGTGATTAATTCACGGATGAAGGGATACGGCGATTATTCGACGCCCGAGCAAGGCGTGCCAACAGTCGCTCCGGAAGGTGAATGGGAATTTTGCATGACCCTTAATGATAATTGGGGATACTTAGAGCCCGAGGATATGAATTATAAATCAGCGCGACAAGTGATCCGTTACTTTGTCGACTGTTTATCGATGGGTGGAAAATTATTATTGGATATAGGCCCAGCAGCGGACGGCAGCATCCCAGCAACACAACAAGAACGTTTGCGTGAATTAGGAGACTGGGTCAAAAAGCACAATGATGCGATTTTAGGAACAGGTGCTGGTTTACCGCTTGGTCATATCCACGCGCCAACAACGCTTAGTACGCAAGGTAATTCGTTATTTATCTACTTATTCGATCAACCGCGGGACCAGATCGCGATAAAAGGCCTGCGCAACACTATCAAATCAATTAGTCTAGTTGGCGATAACACTGCATTAAGTCATCAGCGCATCGGTGGTGCTGCTTGGCATAACATTCCAGGTGTTTTGTGGATCGATATTCCACAAACGGGATTAGATGAACGCTGTGCAGTAGTGCGTGTTGATTTTGAAGGTGAGCTAGATCTCTATTCTGAGAGTGGCGGTAATATTGAGCAGAATTGACTTGTTGGTGATTAGTGCTTTTTAATTCGAATTAATCCACCAGAAAAAATAATAAAGAATAAACAAGACCAATAGGCGTAGGTAAGATAAATAGGATACCAGTTATAAATATTTTCATGCTGTTTTGCTGACTGATGATAAGTATCTGCAGCTTCTTGGTGGGCAGGTGCTAAGTCCTTATAGGCTTCATTGTGTTTTTCCGGGATTTGAGTGACTTTATCTTGCTTCACTGTGGAAATATAAGTGAGATAATCATCGAAAAGGTAATAGCGCCCTATAGTTCCTAATGTCGCCCACATGGTGAAGATTAATGCGCAAGAGACGCAGAGTATTCTGCTTCTGCGTGTCATGTCTATTGGCTCACTGGCAAATGCAAACATCGTGAATAGGAGCGCGCTGATGATCAGTGTATCGAATATCATTCCATAAAAGGTGATATAATAGAGATGTAGGCAGAAGGCACATATCGCAACGAATAGAACAATTAAAAACCAAGCCTGAAAATGTAGCGCTTTACTTAAAGCAAGCCTGCCGGTTGGATGGACAATAAGTAAGCAATTGAATAGTGCCGGTCCAAATCGGCGTATAAGTACAATGCATAAAGCGCTGTACATGATGAGACTGGCGGGGACAGAGAGCAGTCGAAGCGGCGAAAGAATATCGACGAAATAAATGAGATAAAATTTTAGCAGTGTGCTCAAAAACAATGCAAGCCATACGAGAGTCGCGCCAATGCTAAATGTTTTGGTGTATATTTTATAGAACAATCGGTATGGAAGGTGTCGAATTTTTATTGATTCAATGAGTCCATCACGAGCGAATTGATTATCTGGTTCAAAGCGCAATGCAGTTTGATAAGCTTCGTTTGCTTCAGCGTATTTGCTTTGACGAAGATAATTCCAGCCAACGCAGGTGTGGGTCAGTGAGTTTTCTGGCTCTATAGCCAAACTACGTTCTAATGTTTCTTGGGACTCTTCGTATTTTTGAAGTGATGTAAGCGCTTGGGCGCGTACATTGAGTAATTGTACATTATCGGACTCTATTTCTAATCCAGTATTCGCGGCATCGAGAGCATCGGTGAAACAACCGCGTAAATCATAGGCGCGACCCAAGAGAACATAAAGATCAGCATGTTCAGGATCACAATCAAGGCCACGTTGTGCAGTTTGGGTAGCGCGAATTGGCTTGTTGTTAGCTAATTCAAGACGCGCTTTGAGGGCATAAGCCTCCGGGTCATTTGGTTCTCTGGAGAGATAAATATCGGCGCATTCTTCGCCTTTTGTGATGTGACCTAATGCATAATGGCATAAACCTTGTAGAATATAGATCTTCGAGTCATCTGGATTTAAGGCATGGGCCTCAGTTAATAATCCCAAGGCTTGTGAGAAGCGTTTTTGTTGAATAAGTATTCCTGCTCGTTGCCGTAATTGATCTAAGTCGGTCATCTTGAATTTTTATTTAATCGCAATGAGCATGCCGCCAACCCATGTGAATCCTATTAATCCCCATAGGGCTATTTCAGAAAGTTTAGTGAAGAGTGTCCAGTATATATTGAATTCAGCATCTGCGGCTCGTTTTGATTCGACGGCAATCTTTTGCTCCTCGTTCACAGCAACCATACCGTTTTCATCTTCTTCAAGTTCATAAAAACCAACTTCTTCCAATTTGTCGAAATGTGGTTTCATGTTAACGGCATATATATAGCGACTTCCAAGAGAGATGACCGTTAACGAGCAGAGAATTAAACTGACGGCAATGAGTGCGGCTCTGCTCCAGAGTAGAAGTCGCATTGGAAAACTAGCGAATGTAATTGGCACGAGGAGCAAAATACCGTAAATGCCAATATCAAAGGTCATGAATGAAGCTGGTGAATAATAAACAGATACACCACAACTAATTAAAATAACGATTGATGCGAGTAATATGAATGATTGAATTCTTTCGCGAATTGAGAGAGCGAGCCTTCCCAATGGATGAAGCATTATTGCAGCATTTGAAATGGGCTGGCTAATCATCAGCATCATAAATAAGCCAAAAATACCCCAGACAATTAAATTTGCAGGAAGGGCAAGTAGTGGTGAATTTTCTGCAATATCAATTAAAAATTTCCTCAACATCACCGTGCCAATTAATATGATGATGAGCGTGCCAGTTGGTATGCTTTCAACAAATAGAAGGAATCTGAAAAAGTAACGATAGAAAATATTCGTCGTTTTGATGGATTCAATTAAACCTTCACGTGCCCATTCATTGTCTGGATCAAGTCTGAGTGCTTCGGTAAAATGCGTTCGGGCTTCTCGGTTATTGCCGCGTCGTAAATGACTCCACCCCGCATTAGCGTGTGTATAAGGATCATCGGGATCTAATTCGAGGCTACGCTCAATGTCATCTTGCGCAGCTGTAAACTCACCGCGCTGATTTAAGGCAAAGGATCGAAGATTAAGACAGACTTCGTGATCTGGATCTTCGCGGAGTCCGGCTTCTGCTGCGTCGATCGCTTCTTTCCATTTTTTACGCATGACATAGCTTTGGGCGAGTAGCGCGTGAACAGCAGGATCATCAGGATCCCATTCTTGAGCCTGTCTCGCATATTTTTCAGCTATTTTAGGTTTATGGCGACCAATGGCGATGTTGCCAAGTAAAATAAGTGCTTCTGAAGCATCGGGTAAAATACTTAAGAGCGTCTCGGCATGTTTTTGAGCTTCGTCTAATTCATCAAGTTGAAAGAGGGATGTTGCCAATAGGTAGAGAATAGTTGGGTTCTCTGGGTCACTCGACAAAGCGGTATACAGTAGTTCGACCGCACGATCGTAACGACCTTGATCGTAAAATATTTGTGCGTGTTGTAGTTGTTGTTCGAAATCGCTCATTTTTTAATATTCAAATAGGTGAGTACGTCGTCATAGGTGCCATCTTGATTTGAGTACAAGGCATGATTTTTTGCCGATGACAGCCACTCGCGGGTGCTTGGTTTTACTTTTTTCACTGCTTTAAGAATATCTTTAGTTGTCATGGGTTCCGGCTTGCCACTAGCGAGGGCAATGCGCAATTTATCTTCAACACAGACGTCCAAAACCCCTTTGAGATCTGCGCCAGAAAAATGCTCGGTCTTTCTTGCTATCACATCGACATCAACCTTATCGGTTGGCTTATCTGCAAGTAAGACGCGGAGTATGGCTGCACGTGCATTTTGATCAGGAGGTGGCACGAATAAGATACGATCAAAACGACCTGGTCTGCGGAAGGCGGAGTCTAAATGCCAGGGGGCATTTGTTGCGGCCATTATCAATAGACCATCATTGTTTTGATTAAT
Organism: Planctomycetota bacterium; assembly: GCA_028280785.1. Lineage (GTDB taxonomy): Bacteria > Planctomycetota > UBA11346 > UBA11346 > UBA11346 > JANQLF01. The sequence continues at coordinate 1,346 of JANQLF010000237.1, read as the reverse complement.
CCCGTCTAGTTCAGATAGGAATGTATTGATAAGTTGTCTACCTGCTGATTGACGCATATCACGTCGGCTTGCGGCTAAGGCATCAACTTCATCGAAAAAAACCACGCATGGTTTATGTGAACGTGCTTGTTCGAATAATTGAGTTAAATTCTTTTCACTAGAGCCAATCCACATATCAAGCACATCACTGATGCCAACTGGTAAAAAATGCGCGTCTACTTCTCCGGCAGTTGCGCGAGCAATATGCGTTTTTCCACAACCGGGAGGCCCGTATAATAAAAGACCGCCACCAATGCTTTTACCATAGGCTTTAAATAATTCTGGGTGTGCGAGAGGATGAATAATTTTCATCCGTATTTCATCTTTTAGCGTTTCCATACCGCCGACATTGGCGAATTTAATATCAGGTCGATCAATAGTATACATGCTATCATCAACATCATCACTCTCATTAAGACCAACGCCTTGTGTATCTAAGAGTTCTTCAAAGGCGGGTTCATAGATACTGCCATCTTTAGTTTTTGCGTTGCGATAGGCATCAGTTGCTTCGGCTAGATTACCCATGCGATATTGGCAACGTGCCATGAGTAAATTTGCATGCGCATGGTCTGATTCATTACCAAGTATTTCTTCACAAATGACGATCGCTGCTTGGTCTTTACCTTGTTCAAAATAACAGCGCGCTAATCCCATGCGTGCATCTTCGCCATTTGGTTGAACTTTTAATAATTCTTTCCAGACATCTTCGGCTTCGAGATGTTGTCCTTGCTGCGTCAAAGCTTCGGCGAGTAACTTGAGTAGCGGAGGGTTGTTGGGACTATGGCTGAGTGCATCTCTCAGACCGCGAATGTGTTCATCTGACATAAGTTCTCTTAACAGTAGAATAGTGTCGTTACAGAAAAGGAATCATTTTCTTTTCTGAGACACGTGCAAGGACCTCTTTATCTTTGTCGAAGATTTGCTTCACAGTGTATGGGGTTGATGTGTAAATTTAACGGGATTCTGTTATTACGCGCAGTTGGCGGGGGCTGCAATTGAAGAACTGTCGCACGGTTTTGTTGAAGTATTGGAGGTCGTGCATGCCACATTCTTGGGCGATGCGTTTGATCGGCAGGTCGGTTTCGCTGATCAGTCGTTTGGCTAGCTGCATGCGCTGTTGGCGAATGTAGGCGATGACGGTCATACCGAGTTCTTGGTTGAATAAACGGGTTAACTGATTCCCGGAAATACCGATGTCGCTGGCGATTTTACTGACCGCAATGTCTTGATGGAGCATCGAGGCGATCATGTGTCGGGCCTGGGTTACTGGATTTAAGCGCCCGACATCACCGCTGCCGATTAATTGC
>JANQLF010000175.1 GCA_028280785.1 Planctomycetota bacterium | reverse complement strand
TTGGTAGTCGAAGTATTCAACAGTAGCATAACGTAAATTTAATGTTTTTGTCGCGTCGTAGGGATCGGTCATCGTACGCGTAACGACTTCTGCAATTGGCGGGGTGAAATCATTATCCGTGCTGTTCGAGCCGCGTGCGGTTACATGCAAACAAGGACGATTATAAATTGGTTCGTACACAAAAACTTCTTCAATCGTGTCTTGATCGCCACCGCGCGCATTATCTGGGGTTTTGATCATACGAAGCATGTTACCGTTTTGGAATTTATCAGAAGATTCTTCGTTATAGAAATATTCTCTGGTGCTACTCTCGGCGGTTGTCCATTTGCTGGTTAACGCATCTCTGTTGACTTTGTTATTTTTAGTAAATTCGGTGGGCTCTCCTGTTCGCAAGCCATTCGTGTAATCCTCAACTTTCATAAGATTTTTGCCACCGCCAACTGTTACATCAGTTTGGTTGCCAGATCGATCAGTAACGCTGACTTTTAAAGAGGCAAATTTGTAGAGTCTTGTTTCGTCTTGGCTAACACCAGCCACGGTTTCTCTATTTGGTTTTAAATCCGTATACGCATAGGTTACTTCGCCACCTGCATCAACACCATTGTCGTTTTCGCCGCCAACAGTGTAGCTGGTTACAAATCCAAAAAAGTCATCGGTGTCATCAACTTTATAACCAATTATTTCCGTTGCTTCACTGTCCGCAGGGTTAGAGCCAACCGTCCCTTGTACTTCATTAGGGTACCAGATGTGCGTTAAGCTATGTAGCAAGCGATCTTGATCATCAGAGCTTAAGTTCGACCACTCTGTGCTGGTAAGGCCTGGATGATGTGAAGTCGTGTAATATTGGTAACGAACAGTCTTGCCACTAGAGAAATTATTACTGTTCGGTGTACCAGTTACTGCCGGTGAGCTCACGCGTACTAAATTACTCTCACTATCATAATCAAAAGTGATGGTACGATTGTTTGTTTGCCCTGAAAAATCTTCAGAGGAAGCGGTGCCATCAAAATCCATATCACCTTTAAAGTCGATTACTTTGGCGAGCCGTCCATGCTTTGCTGCAGTCGCGTCAACAATAGTCAGCGTACGGCCACCAGTAGACTGTGCTGTTGCCGCATAATATTGATAGCGAATTTCGCGGCCCATGGTGTCAACGACGTAAGCAACCACTTTCTTTTCATCACCATTCGACGCAGTGCCGTCAGGATCTATGGTTTCATAGTGTACAGTCAATTCATTATCATTGCGGTCTTTCATCGAAATCAGACGACCATTTGCATTCGGTGTGCCAGAATCACTAAAATCGTTGTACACTCTAACTCGACCATCGCTGGTTCGAATTTCAAACGTGTTATCATTGGTTAAGGTTAGTTGTGAAAAGCTGTTTGAAGGCGTATTCCACTCACCTGTGCTGTTTAACACAAATGACCGAGCAGAACCACCAGAACGTACTTCAGTGTAGTTGGCCTCATCATCGTCACCGCTGCCGTCTTTTACTAAATAATCATACGCATAACTAAAACGCCATTGTGCACCAAAGTCATTCACATCCATACCACTTATGTAATTATGACTGCGATAACTACGGTCAAAACTGAAATGCAAACCACGGCCAGGTATGGTTAGATCATTGATATTTAATTTCTTTTCGCCGTCTGATAAGTCTATTGAGTTCGCGGCGGCAACGCTTGCTGTTTGTCCATCTCCACAGTTACAGGTGTATTGACCATTGGGTTCAATTTTTTCTGTATTTTCTTTGTACTCAGTGATGTATGGATCGCCTGGGCTTACTTCTTTACAGTCTGTCAAATCAATCGAAGAAGAAACGCTCGATGAAATAGATCGTGCGGCATTATACGTTGTTGTGCAGTATAATTCAGACCCACATGGATACACGCTCCAAGTTATTTCTCCACTGGCATTACTTGCAGGGATGGTTGGTGTCGGCATTTCTGAAATATTGGCTTTATTATCGATTACTAGGTACTGCGTTGCTTCAAATTGTACATTTTCAACGGCAGGCGTTAATGTCATGGTCTGTTGAACGGGGCGTTGGTCTGCTAAATAAATACAACGATAATCAAATGATGCTGAAACTGCAGTAGACGCATGTGCTCCACGTTCGGTGCCGGAAATATGAGCACGCAATCGAAGATCATCAGTTGACGAGCCTACTTCCGCAAAGCGTACGGTAACGGATGCTTCATTTGGCGTGCCACCACTGGTGGTTACGGTTGCCGAATGATCAAAACCACTGTTGCCAAAATAAACAACACTGGTGCCACCAGCAATTTGAATTTGACTTATTTCAACTGTGGTCGCTGTTGTACCAGGTGCAGTAATAAATAATTCTTCACCAGTACCCTTGCTAACACCATTTGGTGCCTGTGCTGCAGATTTTTTCAGTACGATAGACTGTCCATCACCATCGGTTGTTAATTCCAAAGTGACTGCATCTGCGTCGGCGACACCATCACTAGTACCATCTTCAATGGTTTTTGTGGTTGTTGAAATTGCAGTGCCAATCAGGCTTAAAATGCTAGATGAAGCTTCGACAGTGGTCGTGTCGATGGTCACATTGCTATCGACCTCCAACTTAACGACTTTGCCATCACCGGTCAGCGTAGCGGTATCTACACCAATCCCTCCTGAAACTGTATAATAAGAAGTATTTTCTGCTGTCGTTTCATCCATCGCTTCCGAGAAACGCAAATACACGGTTTGCAAGTCACTACTGTCGCAAGTAGCAATATCAAATGTTGCTGTTTGACCAAAATCAATGTTATAGTTACGGCCAGAATCAGTACCATTGTTAGTTGCATCAATTTCATCACCATTACGGGCATCACAGTCTAGGAAATCTGCATAAGCGATACTTTGGGTGCCAGCTGCATCAACGTCTAACAACCAAGCCGCATAAGTATCATTACTGCGTAAAGTAACTACATTACCAGAACTGCCATTGACGGTGAAGTCATTCACATCAACCGTTCCGAAGGAAGCGAAATCAACGGTAGCTGCTGATCCGATAGTCAAGCTATCTGCAGCAAAACCAGATCCAAAATCAACGGTACTAGATGCAGCGATTTCAATATCATTTGCAGTTTGTGTGGCTGAAAACGCATGATCAGTACCACCATCAAAAATGATAGTGGATGTGCCGAAGTTAACGGTGGCATCTTCATCACTACTGTCCCAAGTGCCAGTCACATTAACGGTAGATGCATTCAAAGTTAGCGTTGCATCCTCACCTACTGTAGTGGTTCCCGTAATGGTTAATTCATAGCTATTGGTGCTATCTGTATCCAGTGTGCCTGCGGTGATGCTTAAATTACCATCTATATTTAAGTCCTCACTCGGTGTAACGGTCGTGCTGTCAGCGGCTATAGTTAAATTGTTAAAGCTTTCACTACCAGGATTAATGGTTTGTGTACTACTACTCGCATTAAAGACTACAGTAGACGTACCTGCATTGAAAACATCTTCATTGGTCCAGTTACCGCCAACTTGAATCGTTGCACTTTCTGCATTGAACGTTTTAGCTGCAGATGCATCAGAATCGCGAATAAGAAAATTACCTGTTACTGTCAAAGTACCACTACCAGCCCAGAATGTATTGCTACTGGTATCAACATGTGCACCAAATTGAATAGCTGCACAAGTCAAATTATAGTCGTCCATATCAAAAGTTGATGAATTCGTAACACTGAAAGTACCGCATGTAACATCACCACCAAGAGACACAGCACCTTGCGTAATTCTGATTTCCGCACCGTTATAATCATCCCCAGGAAACGCCGTCGTTGTTGATGGGCTAATTTCTAAACTTCCACCATTTTCATCCCATATTGGACCATTATTAGTAAACGTTCCTGATAAAATGAGTGTATGTGTACCACCATCAGTTCGAATAGTCGAGGTACCATCACCTGTTACAAAATTTTTAACGTGAAAATCTGATGTGAGTGTTGTAGTGGTGCTGTTTGATAAATTAACAGTACCAATGACGTTATTTGCACTGTGATGGTTTGCGACATCACTACTTCCTGTAAGCGTAACTGTGCCTTGGTTTTTTACCCACATATCTCGCTTATTTGCGATAGTGAAATCACCACCAACACTTAGCGTATATCCTGTAGGCGTCCAAGTATCACCACTGGTTGGATTACCGTCCAGATCAAATGCCCCGCTTACTGTCAAATTTCGGGCCATGGTAATGTTACCAGTATAGTCAATTTCGACCGTTACACTTGCCACTGTCCCAGCAAAAGAGCTATCGATAGTTGCATCACCGTTGCTGGTCGCTCCATCGAATATTACGTTATCCGAGCTACCAGGGACAGTGTCCCCTGACCAGTTTGCCGCAGTCGACCAATTCGAGTCACCACCGCCATCATCCCAAGTAATATCCGCCGAAAAAGCATTGAGTGTGAAAGCAAGGATTAAACAGAGGGAACTCAACAGAGAGTTGCAAATGGGTGATTGCCGTAGCATGGCATGCTCCTGAAAAAATCTGGCTCAGGGCAAGGCATACATAATTTTGATACCCAAACAAGCGACCTCTTTTAAGATTCCAAATGAATTCCCAAAACCTTAGTTTCACATGCGCTAATTACCCAAATTTCCAGGAAATTTAGTGTCATTCATTTGTTTGATACACGTAAATGGGCGTAAAATACAGGAAAAATGAATAATTAACAGAATTTTTGTACTATATAGTCATAATAAACTATTGCAGCATCAAGACTTAGGCTACACCCCTCAGGTCTTCTTTACTAAATCTTTAAAAATTACCATCTAAAATGCCACGTCCGATAAGATGTTCATATGTTATTTTCGTTAATTTCTAAGCGCCTAAATTAACTGCATTTAAAAACGACTGAATATCTAACTTGGATTATCTTCTGATGGAATTTTTTAACAAATTAATCATCAAATCGCTTCACAATAAATAGCGCTTATAACTTTTTCATTGATCCGTTGTATGAAAAAGTCTCCCGCTGCAACTTAGGGCACTCCCCTCGGTCTCGTTCATATACAGCAACAGGAAAATCTGATTTAGGAGTTCATGTGTGCCAGTGGTCTCGACACTTTAGTCCGTCCAAATTCTATCCGCCAATTCCGTTGAATTTAATTATAGCCATGTCTCGCTTGCCATATAACGCACCAGATCAGCGAAGAGGTGCGAAGCAAGGCTTCGCGCCATGAAAGGTATTGTTGGGCATCTTTTTATCACTTGATTGCCACCCAATCATCTTCGAGCATAGTAGGGTCTGCGTTTTTATAGCAGGAACCATTGTTTTTTACTAAGTAGGAACCAATTCTATAATCAAAATCCGGTCCTATATCTCCGACATACATTACGAACCCATCATCCGATTTGTAATCAACCCTAATAACTATATGTCGTTTATTGGCAGTTAATTTTTTGATTTCCTCAGTATTTGATAATATTTCTAATGCTTTATCCTCAGTTATAATTCTTACAGGTCCGGAAGTATCATTTTGGACATCCGAACACCCCAACATCATTAGAAATGTTAAAAAAAACATCGTTAAACACGGAAATCGATTCATTAGTATGCCCAACGCACCAGGTGAGCGAAGCCGCGCGCAAGCGTGGCCTCGCATTTTATGAAACATTTTGTTGGATGACCCCATAATTCATTTTTACTCAACTGGCAACCCTTCATTTAATCGATCAGAAACAGACAATTCACGATGATGATAACGTATAGCCCAAACTACAGGTGCCGTCCTTTTCTTGTTTAATTTTCGCCTTTCAAGTTCTTTAAAAACTAGTTCCTGAGATTCAAACGTGTGAAATTCCATCATAATATAACATACAATATCACTAACACAGTACATCTTTTTTCCACCACCACTCCGTCCCCGGTGTTCACAATTGTTGCAAGATGAATAATCAGACATTCTTTCAGTTAAAGCACTCATCACACGAGAATCGGGACCAAGAGCAATAATCGAAGATGCTGGTTCGTTTAAGACAATTGTGTTGTACCATTCAGGATATCCAACAGTCCTACCTGATTGCCGTGGTAACATTGCAATTAATGCATTTAACTTTTGTTTGTAATGTTCTTGTTTTTCTTTATACGTTAATATTTTTTTAATATTTTCTTGTGGTTTATCAATTGTACGCACAGAATTTGGTGATGTGCATCCCACAACCATCAAAAGCAAACTTAGAATTAAGATTCTCATAGGGTCATCCAACGCACCTGATCAGCGAAGCCGCGCGGAGCGTGGCTTCGCATTTTATGAAACATTTTGTTGGATTGCATTTAATTATAATCATTTTTAATGAACTCAACAATTGAATCGAAAGTGTCCTTTCGCCAAGGCTCAGGTCCATCCTCGCTATTCCATAATATAACATGGTCATCATCAGGAGAATAACCTAATATATTTCCAGAACCATCATCACCAAACCATACAATACTGGATAATTCTGCTAGATACCAATCCTCCAATCGTAAGTCACGATTAATAGATTCGATTGTCCATCCAGCCTGACCATCATCAGGTAAAACCATCCATCGACCTAGATGATCCTTTAATCCTGCCGGGCAATGGGTTGAAATATTCGCAGGGAGTTTTTCAATCATCATTATCACCCATTATCCCCATCGATCTCTTCAAACGCCTGTTTAAGGGCCGGGATAATATTTTCCTGGTGTTCCTCAAGGGATACATTCGATTGTAATGCCACTATAATTCTTTTTGAATCAATTAAATCGATATCTGAATTCTCTCTCATTTTTCTAATTGCAGTTATGACCGATTCACCATCAGAGATCATCCCTTCAGCAATTGCATATTCATTAGGCCATTTTTGCTTCACGTCACTCGGTTCCATTAGTCAATCCAACAGTATTGTTCATGAGTTTTTCCCATGAGCACCCTTGAGTTCTCATGAGCAAAATCCCAAACGGTACCCTGACTACGTATCATTTCCCTATAACACCTCTTCTGAGTTCTCTATAACATGGATATAGGGAAACACATGAGCAACCAATATCTAGCTAAGGTCACACCAGCTTATCATACAAATTACTAAAAAAAGCCTGCCTAAATCTTCTAGGTGATACGCCTGTTTCGCGCTTAAATGCAGCAGAAAAATTTTGCACACGATCATAACCCACTGCGCGCCCAACTTCGCTAACATTTAAATGGTCTTGTTGCAATAATGTTTTCGCCCGCAGGATTCGTCGTGCGACAAAATATGCACCTGGGGTAATCCCCATATGCTGTTTAAATACACGTAAAAAATGAAACGTACTCAGCCCAACGAGTCTATGCCAATTCATCGATATCAATTGTATTATTAATGTGTTGATCAGCCCGGCTTTGAATTTTATCAACAACAACCATAAAGGGGTCTCGACTAAAATCGCGATGACAGCGACGAATCAATAAAATTACTGCTTCTAATGCTGCTGATCACCTTCTCGTCGCACTATTCGATTGCATCAACCTGAACGTTGTATCAGACAAGAGTTCATCCAATATTCCAGATCATATTGCGAATGTTCTTGCCCTAGCTCATGTATTTTCCAAACCAATCCAATATTGGTTCAGGATTAGTTCCGATCCAGTCATAGGCAGCCATACGGTTTTTTAAGGCCCCCCTTTGTTTCTTCACTTCGATCCACAATATATTCTTTTCAACTGATAAATCATTGTAGACACCAGTTACGAAATCTTCATCAAGATATGCGTCATTTCTATTTTGAATAATTAATGTCGGCACAGTTACTTCTTTAACAAAAGGTCGCCAACTGCTCTCATTAAAGTCCATATTTGTACGTTTTTTAATTGATTTAGTCGTGCTACGAATCAGAAATCCTGGCAATCCCATAGCATGAACAAAACATTGGTAATCCATTGGCTGAACCGAAATCATCGTTTTTATATTTGGGTAATTCTTCAATCCTTCATCCATTGCAAATGCGGAAATACTAGCACCCTGTCCCATGCAGATGCTCAGTAATCCAATCACCGCTGAATGATAATCAGGGTGTTTGCTGATGTAATCCACTGCTGCCACAACATCCAGCGCTTCAGTGGGCCCCCAAGTTATCCAGGGAATCTTACCAGATTCGCTTTTGCCATGATTTCTGAAATCATACATCAATACGGTGTAACCTGCTTCATTGAGGTATTTTGCCTGCCGCAAAAAAGATACATCTGTGTCCCACCCTTTGATCATTCCCTTCCCTTCACGGGTGTAGCCAGATCGGCTACATTGAACTCCAAAATGAGACTGAATGATTACTCGGTCTTTTCTTCCTTTAATG
>JANQLF010000173.1 GCA_028280785.1 Planctomycetota bacterium | reverse complement strand
TTGGTAGTCGAAGTATTCAACAGTAGCATAACGTAAATTTAATGTTTTTGTCGCGTCGTAGGGATCGGTCATCGTACGCGTAACGACTTCTGCAATTGGTGGGGTGAAATCATTATCCGTCGAATTACTACCGCGACCAGTCACGTGTAAACATGGGCGATTATAGATTGGCTCGTAAACGTAAACTTCTTCTATCGTATCCTGATCACCACCACGGGTAACATCCGGTGTTCGTACAACACGGATTAAATTGCCTTGTTGGAAACGGTCAGTCGATGTATCATTTTGAGTCCACTCAGTGTCATTCCCCTCGGCGTAATCCATTTGTGATGCGAGTCTATCTTTGTTAACAACTTGCTGTTTCTCATACTCAGCTGGCTCACCAGTCCGAAGACCACTCGTTTTCTCTTTATACGATTCCATTGTACGACCACCGCCGTATTGATAGGTAGCTTCGTTACTGTTTTTATCAGTAACATCCACCTGCAATGTATCTATGACATAAAGTTTAGTTGGATCCTGATAAACTCCTGCCCCCATACCACGGTCTGGGTTCAAATCAGTGTAGGTGTAATAAATGGTGCCGCCTGAAGGCACACCATTACCATTCTCCCCGCCTAATGTGTATTCAACTGCAAAACCAAAAAAATCGTCAGCAGTATCCGTTTCGTATACAACTACTTCTGCAGCGTCACTATCTGACGGATTGCTTCCCACCGTACCCTGCACTTCATTTGGATGCCACACATGCGTCATTTTATGCAATAAACGATTTTGTTGAGTACTTGTAAGTGCATCCCACTCACCTTGCGTAAATCCTGGGTGATGAGAATCTGTATAATAATTATAGCGAGTCGTCTTGCCGCTTGAAAAGTTATTGCTATTAGGTGTACCAGTTACAGCAGGACTACTCGCCCGTGTTAAATTACCTTCACTATCATAATCAAAAGTAACGGTGCGGTTATTCGTTTGATTCGCAAAGTCTTCAGACGCATCACTGTCTGAGAAATCCATATCGCCTTTAAAGTCCATCACCTTTGCCAAACGACCATATTGACCTGCATCAGTACCAGCGATTGTCACAGGCCGTCCATTTATTGTTTGAGCCGTTTTGGCATAATACTGGTAACGAATTTCACGACCCATCGTATCAACAACATAAGCCAAAACATATTTATTATCATCAGAAACAGTATTATCTGGATCAATATTCTCATAGTGAAAAGTAATGGAGTTCCCGTTACGATCTTGTATTTCCACTAATCGTCCATTTTCATTCGGTGTACTTGAGTCACTAAAATCATTATAAAAACGAACTTCACCATCAAAGTGACGTAATTCAAACAGATCGGTGTTATCGTTTAATTGTAATTGGGTAAATCGTGCAATCGGCGGTGTCCACACACCAGTGGCTGTATTGACATAAGATCCAGCAGTCGCGCCATCCTGAAAATTAACAATATTCGATTCATCATCATCACCATCTCCATCTTTTACAAGATAGTCATCCGCATACGAATATACCCAGTTTTCACCAAAATGTTGTGGGTCTATAGAAGATCGATAATTATGACTGCGATATATACGTTTAAATTCATAATGAATACCTCGACCCGGAATAACCAGATCACGATAGGTTAATTTCTTCTCACCATCTGAGAAGTCCACACTGGTAGTCGTTGCTGTCGTTGTGCCTGCATCTGTTGGGTCATTGTTGTTACATTCCCAACAGTCACCGCCCTTGGTACCATTAGGGTTAGGATAGAAATTCTTATAATTTGGATTACCGCCATCATTACAGTCAGAAGTTTGACCCGTCGATAAACTAACACTACCTGCTGCCACTGATTGGCTCATAGTATAAGAATCATTGCCACACGGAGAGAGCTGTTGAGATGATTCACCATTTGCATCAGTCAAATCCCAATCTTTGAGTCCAAACATTGCAGACTCAGCACCATTGGTGCCAAGAAAATTGGTGACGTTTACATCCAGGCCTTCAATGATCGGTGTAACTGAGAGTGTTTGTGTAACTGGCCTTTGATCGGCTAAATAAACACACTGTGGAGAAATGTCCACATCAACAGCAGAACTGAAATGATCACCACGTTCAATTCCAGATTCTTTTGCAATAATGTTTATATCATCTTCAAAAGCACTAATTGCCGAAAATTGAACTTCAATGGTAACAGAATTATCACCAGATGCACCAGACGTAACGACTTGCTTGGTCGTATCGGTTCCGGTTGCACCAAAATATATCTGACCAGAACCACCAGGCTCTACTGCTTGTGATAAATCAACAGTGTAGGCCGTTAAATCATCGGGGGCAGTAACGGTTAATTCAACAGTAGTATTATGTTGTACTACTGATTTATTGCTGTCAGTACCTAGCGCTAATGTGATGACCAATGAATTATCAAATGTCCAGTTCGTATTATTACCAGAATCAGTTGAATTAGGAACCGTAATTGCTGTTGCATCAATATTGTTTGAATCTTTGACATCCAAATGTGCTACTGGACGAGAACCTTGTGGATCTACTTTCCATTGAGTACCTGCGCTTGAAGAGCGAAGTAATAGTTCGGTACCCGTAACACCGCGCATATCGAAGTCACCCGTCACCGTTTGGGTTTTATTCGCTTCAAAGGTTAAGGTATCACCTGCAGAAGAATGTTTAACCAGGTTATAAAAAGTATTATCTCCGTTAATGGTTTGACTTCCGCCATCTAAAACGAGCGTGCCTGAATTGGCCGAGAAATTCGCACCAGCAACTGACCAGTCAGTTGCGAGGAACAACGTGTTTGCATTTAAATTTAATGTGCCATTGGTTACTGTTAGATCACCATCGACATCGAAATCAGATGCCAATTGAAATGTCGCGCCGCTTTGATCAAAATCTAAATCTGCATATGCCCCAAATGAAGTAACACTGACAGTACCAGTACCGTCATAGGTTACCAAAGAACCTGATTGTAAATCATCTGACCCATTTACCGTAATAGTCTCATCACCTTGCGCGATAATTTCGCTACCGCTTAACGCAGTGATATCTCCCAAGGTTAATGCAAACCCTGCAATATCAAAAATACCATCAGTAACGGTAATATTACCGGTCGTAATAGTTGCCGCCGCTAACTGAACCATACCACTCGTTTTATCTACTTCAAAATTTAAAGCGGAAAGATTACCATTATCAGTTAATGTTTGTGTTGCAGCAGTTCCAGTGAAAATAATCGTCGCATTACCACCATCACCAGCTGAATTAATGGTGTAATCACCCTCAACTTCGATTGAACCGCTATTAATCCAACCATTCGTATGCGTAATGTATCCCGTGACACGAATGACTTCACTGTCATCCAAATCCAATTCTGTACCGTGACTTTTATTAATGGTTAGATCATCAACCGTAATATCTTCATCAATACTCAGATTCGCATCACCACTTGTGAATGTCATAGATCCATTGTTGTGTGTCCAGGTGCCACCAGTTTTAGTGAAATCACCACGAACCGTTAAAGTCGCATCTGTATTTTCAAAGGTTCCGCTTTGTAATGTAAAATCGTTGATCGAATAAGAACTAGATGCGGTTGAACTCAGTGTACCTGATGGCTTATTAACTAAGATACCACACATATTTGCACCATTGCTAATAGCCATGGTGAGGTCACCAGCTTGTGTAAAGGCAAAAATACCTGTACCCGCATCAGTTGCACCGCCAATGGTTACCGCACCGCGCAAATCAAGTGTGCCACCATCAAATCCACCATTGGTTTGTTCAAAATCACCATTCACAATAAAAGTATCGCCAGCAGTCATCGAAATAATTGACCCGTGGGTCTTCTTAAATTCTACTACATTCAATGTTTCGCTGGTTCCATTCACGATATCAATGGTGACATTGTCACTGCCTTTAAATATAATTTCACTTGTACCAGGTGTTAAGGAAACATTTGATGCACGAATGGTGAGACCTCCATACAGATCGAAAACCGTATTACTGAGATCGAGATCCGCACTCCAAAAAGATAGGTCTCCATTGATTCGCACACTGCTATCAAAATTAAAATCAACCAACCAGCCCTTGGAGACGGTTACATCATCGAAGACTGCTGAGCCTGTTACGCTGGTTGCGGTACTTCCCATAAAATAAATATGCGAATCACCAGCAGCTATCGTTCCTTGCGTATGCGTCCAATCATATGTGGTTCGCCAGGTACCCGTCATATCTACCGTGCCAGATGATTTATCTATTTCGATCTCAGGCATTTGCGCATTACTACTTCCACCAGCATCACCAGCGATGGTTTGATCACCCGTGCCATTAATTTCTAATTTAGCATCACCACCGTCGAACGTACTCAAACATGAGACATCGCCTTCAACATTAACCGTACCCCCGCCGATATGACCATTATGCAGGGTTAACGTACCAGTAACCGTAACACTCGTGTCAATATCAGTCGTTTGCGCAAAATTTGGTTTAATAGTTAAGTTGTTAAATGACGCAGCACCAACAATAGAATGCGAACCATTGGCCATGGTTACGGTTGATGTGCCAGCATCGACCGTTCCCGCTGTATAAGTATAATCTCCTGCACAAACAATCGTATCTGCTAGTGTTAACGTACCGCCTGTTTTATTGATAGTAATATCAGGAATACGTGCTTTACCACCACCATAAAACGTTTGATTAGCTGTGCCATTAATCAATAGCGTTGTTGTACCACCATCAAAATTACTGCTTTCATCAATATCCCCCTGGGCAGTAACCTCATAGCCATTTAAATAACCATTATCTAAAGCGTAAGTACCAGTAACGGTAATATTATTGGCGAGTGTTGCGGTGTTACCATGACTCTTAGCTGCATTAAAATCGTAGAAATCAAAACTACCAGTAATGGTGCACGTTCCTGTACTTAACACACTGACTTGACCAGTTGATTTTGTAAATGTGCCACCCGCACCAAGCGTTAAACTACTATAAACCCGTAAATGCCCAGTGTCGTTATCAAAGGTTCCGTCATTAATGACAACATCACCTGTCGCCGTTAATTCAGAAGAACAAGTAATGGTTCCGGTATAACCACTGCTCATCGTCAAATCGGTGACGGTGTCATTTGAATCTACCGTACAATTCTTTGTCGAGGTCCCATCGAAAACCGCATTATCACCATTTCCGGGAACTGCATCTCCTGACCAGTTGGCTGCCGTTGTCCAATTATTATCCCCACCACCACCGTCCCAGGTGACATCAGCAGCAAAGCCATGAATCGCACAGCAAAGGACTAAGGTAAGAACACTCATCAGTGAGTGGTAGGAAGCGATCTTGGGTAGCATAGGAATGCTCCTAAAAAATTGGGGCTTATGGCTAGGCATACCTCGCAACTTTTAAGAAACAACACAGGCTTTGAGAAATTGGAAACTAAACCGGTAATTCTAGTTTCACATGTGCTAAATAGTCAGAATTCCCTGTAAAATAGTATCCTTCATTTGTTTGATACACCATTCAAGACTGTAAAACACTACTTAAAATGAAATTTAACAAAACATTCGTGCTGAAACAACGAGGCAAACTATACTATACTAAAGGCTTAGGACAAATTGTCGCTAAGCCCTTCATAATTAATTCATATGAGTATGTGGCTTAGCGCGTGTGCTATGGGTCCTGCAATAATGGAGAATTCTTGGATTGCTTACTGCGCAGTCCTACGCCGACGGAATTTTTGTCTAAACTTACGCGCATCAGTCTTCTTAAAATTGTCGATTAGCTCATCAATTTCACCGTCTACCACCGGCTGACTTTTCTTAGGTCGAATAGTTTTATATCGGGGAGAAATTTTGCGTATGTATTTTGCCATATGGGTGGGCAATGTAACAACACGACTTGGTGAACAATTAAATTAGAAGTGCTGTGGTAAAGAGTGTGTAAATGTCTTCACCTTATCTTAACATTTTACCTACTAATAAGTTAGAAGAAATGCTCCTATTGAGATTCGAATAGTTTTTAACTGCAGATTTATGCACAATTCTGGGCACTTCGACCCATGTCTTGCAATAATAACTAATACGCCAAGGTGCATTCATGCAATCACTGGTAGCACGACGCGCGATGACACTCTTTGAGATTTTGGCGGTCTTAGTCATACTCGGCATGCTCGCTACGGTCCTCACCATGGGCTTATCTGGCGCCATGTCGGAGTCAAAACAACGCGTATGCTCTATCCAAATAGATCGCGTTAAAACCTGCGTAGAAGCCTATCGTAACGCCAAACGCTCACTCCCACCAAGCGGCACGGGCTTATCAGTACTCGCCCCACCAAACGCTAATCCCAATCAATCGTGGTATATCGAGAGCTCACAATTGAAAGATCCCTGGGGCAACGACTTACAATATTTAGTACCTGGTCCCGATGGTCACGCTTTTGAAATAGTCAGCTATGGCGCCGATGGCACGCCAGGCGGCACTGGGGAAAATGCTGATGTTTCCTCAGCCAAAGCATTAGACTTATGACATGCATACGCGATCACCTGTAACCGGATCGACAATACGCCACGGCACCTTAAGCGGTTTCACCTTTTTAGAAATATTAGCAGTCATACTTATCATCAGCATGATAAGTGGCGTTTTAATCGGTGTGTTTCGCATTCAAAAAACACAAACATCATTCGCGCAGACTTTTTACCATTTCGATCAAGATGTACGCTATGCGGCTCGATTTGTTGGCCCGATTACTATGCATCAACGTGGTCTCCGGCTTTACGCAATTGGCAATGACTTCAGAAAAGAATTAAAACTAGACGTTGGCGTGCGCTTTAAAAACAAGGAAAACAAAACCCTACAAGCCTGGACGTATGACCAATATGGATGCACCATTGATTTTCAACTCGTCTATCCCGGTGGGCATAATGTCTTTCACGGTCTGAGTGGCGTGATGCAAAATCAATTTGCGAAGAGCAAGTAAGTTACTGATGCAACATCAACGCACCGCCTTCTCGTTAATTGAAGTCCTTACTGCACTGGTCTTGCTTGGGCTCCTTGTTTCAACCTTAGTTCCCACGTGGATGCGCATTCGCAGTGCTGAGTCACATATTCAATTAAATACGGCAGCTTATGACTACCTCATTCATTTACCCATTGATGATGTACGCACGCTTTTAAATGATGGCAGTGCCATTCATGGTGATTATTTTATTCAATGCACTGCGCTTCAACACACTTCAATAAATGAAGAATTATCAGCCAGTTTATGGGTGCAACTGCGTGCAACTCGTGAAACTGATGAGAGCCAGGAATTAGCGCACTGTGTCCGTTTGCTGTTTGTTGAACATGAAAATTCAGCAACGAGCAACAATTCCAATCAAAATACAACTAATGCAGCAAGTGATGGCAATGAATAAGCGCGCCTTCACTTTGCTTGAAATATTGTTAGCTCTGAGCTTACTCAGCGTACTGAGTACTTTTGTATTTGGTTGGTTAGTACATTCACAACAACACATTCGTGAAAGTCACCAAGCATTAGAAACAAAACGCAGTTTATTCCAAGCTGTCATGCTCATGCGACAAGATTTACTCCATCAAGTCGGTGATAACCCTCTACAAATCGCTGAGGAAACACTGACACTCCAAACCCATTTTCATACCATTACCGACCCACGGCTCGCACATCAAGTAACGTATCAAATTGAGAATGAGCACATTCTCAGACAGATTAATCAAGATGCACCACGCTTACTCTGCGCCTTCCCTCAAACTAGTGATGCTGTAACTGAAAACCAACCTGCGCTCTTCATTGAAGAAGACGGTGTATTATTTCTTCAAATCAGTGAAACAGAACTTTATCATCTCGCGCGAGTTGCTGCCAAATGAATGCATCAAAAATAAACAATTTCGTGTTTGCAGATCAACACCAACACGGCGCTGCTTTATTAATGATGTTATTTTTCATCGTTGTTTTGAGCAGCACAACCAGCCTTGCCTTATTTCAATGGCGTCGTGCCCATGACGTCTCTTTATATTTTGCTAATGAACGCCAGATACAGCAAATGCTGCATGATGGGATAACCTGGTCAGCTGATTATCTCAAACAAAAACAACAAGAAATCGTTACGCCTGCTGATAATCACGTTCTCGGCATTCCTATTAAACATGAAGGCATCTCCTTTGGAGACCAACAAGCGACCATTCAAATCACTGCCTACGATGGCTTTGCTGCCCTCCCGAGCCATGTAGCAGAGCATGGCGCATGGTTACATGCACAATTACCCGATTCCCTACGCGGTCGCAGTTATGGTCATAAACGAAACACGACATCACGTGCTGATTTTTGGCTGTCCACACTTCCCGAACACCTACATCCATTTCCGCATGAACACCCATTTGTAGCAAAAGAATTATGGACAGATCCCGCCAGCGATATTACCACGCCAATTCATATACACCATTCGTCATCAACAGAGTTTATCAGTGAAGAAACACCAGCCACACTGTCTGTGCACATCAATCCCTACAATAAAGGCAGCATTAACATCAACACCTGCACGCGCCGTGTACTTGAGAAAGTCCTGGAGGATTTAGAGGACAGTGACGTTTTGGAAACGCTCCTCACCGCTCGTGATGAGAATAAATGGAGTAAACTGCCTCAATTACCAAAAAATAAGCAGGCTTTAAAAAACAAAATAGTTTTAGTAGATACCAGCACACTTTACGCGCTGCACATCAGCATCGATTATGCTGGCATGAAACGACAGTATTGGGTTTGCATGCATGCAAGTGATAAGCCTGAGGTTTTACAAATTCTCAGTATCGATGAGTTTATGCCAAAAGGTCAGTAAAAATAGGGGTTTTCTCACTGTTTGACAGCAAAGGAATCCAACTTGCTCAACCACAATGTCGCCCAATCGCGCCACTGTTTATCCTCACCGCGATATCGAATGGTATCGAGTAAGGCCAAGGTTTCTTTGGTCACATCGCGATCACGCACCTGAATCAGCGCAATGGTTTGCATCGCCGGCATATAATTCGGCTGCACTTCTAAAGCAGTACGTGCAGCTTCAACGGCATCATCACCTTGACCACCTGCATCAAGTGCAACTGCTAAATTCACACGAGGATCAGGATGACCAGGCATTAATTTACGAGCCCAGGTAAATTCATTAGCCGCACTATAGAGATCACCAGCCTGCATAAAAATAACACCTAAATTATTATGCGCTGGACCATGATAAAGATCAGCATTCAACGTTTGATGTAATAATGACTTTGCCTTTTCTGTATCACCGCTGTCCATTGCGACCATGGCCTTTTTAAAGTGCTCTTGAGCTAAAGGAATATTACGCTCGTATTCGTCCATTTGCGGTGTGTAGGGACCCTTCGTCACGCGACCACAAGAAACGAACAACAAAATAAGGCTGACAAGCACGCAGAAACGCAGCATATTCATTTCAAAATTCCTTTATAGTTCGTTCTTTCACACCGTTGTAACTAATGCCATTCGGAGACGCTAATTTACTGCACCAACACTGCCGCACAACTCATAGTCAGATCAAATGTGTTCCCTGCATCATCTCCACGTCCATGGTGCCGCCACGTCATACCCGTTATTTTCCAAGGATTCTCATGCTGACTCCATGCATACAGCCATGCACCTATTTCTGCAGGCTTTAAGGACTGGAGCTCAATCATCACCGTTTGGCGAATTGCCGCTCCATCCTGAATAGCACGCTCTTCACGTGGCCGTACTCCACGAATAACTGACGAGCGAATACCTAAGTCCTGTAATTGCTCACGCACACGCTTCATCACGTCTTCTTGATCGCGACGATGTAATGCGCCGAGACCAATATCTCGCCTGAGTGCGTCGCGTTCCTCAAGTTTCTGCACCACGCTGCGCCACTGACTCAACGCTCCATCACGAATAGATGATGCGGTCACTAAACGCTGAAATAAAAACGTCCAGATACACAGCGTCACTGAAATAATGACTGCAATAGCCAATGCATATTCACGTTTGGTCATGAGGATGCACCTGCTACTGGTTTTTGTGGTTTAAATGACAATTGAAACACCACACGACTTTGTTGCTGTTGTGCTTGCAGTGGACTCGATAGCCATTTTGTGCCGAGCACATCTAATTTTTTAAGTGCTTGCCATAATTGCTGCGCCTCTTCCATGGATTTTGCTTGGCCACGAATGGCTAAGCGATCACCCTGAAATGTTACTGATTCAACGGAGACCACCATTTCTGCTGGCCACTGTTGCATCAGTACATTTGCCAGTGATGCGTATGCTTGCTGCTGCGACGGATCGCCACCACCTGCTTGTTGACGTAAACGTCTTAAATCCTGCTCTAATTGTGTATACAAGGACGTACTCTGAGAAAATCCTGGATAATATTCCTGCAATAACTGCACACGACGTTGGCTCAGTGCATCTGCATCGCTGTGCGCTTGCTGAACGCGGTTCTCCACACCAATCCACATAAGCACGGTGATCATTAATAAAATGCCAGTAAGCGTATAGAGACTCGTATACTGCCAACGCTGTTTTGCTGCCGCACACTGCTCACCACTTAATATATTTAACTCATGAAGATCACCTATCGTTACCGTCTCTTTTAAAAATTCAGGTACATCAGCAGGCGTAATGGACCAGATTTGTTCTGCTCGCTGCGGATCAACTTTCAAATACGCATCAATGACTGTGCGTGGCATGCCACAGACTATCCAGGAACTATCTTTTAAACGCAGTGACGCGACATACAGCGACTCAACGGCAACTGGTAATGAATTTTCAAACTGAAACGGAATATGTTTTTCCCCAACATCTGCATCAAGCTGCGCCCAATAACATTGACTCGCCGGTAAACGGTAACACCAATCGGCTTCTATTTCTGCTTCACTAGGCGATGCTACATCTGACATTTAAGGTAGCTCCAGGAAATATGAGCGACCTTTAAATGATAATTTCACTTTGCTCTCTAGAATTTCTTGAACAGCAACGCCCTTATGTTCATCACCACGACTGAGATACTGCATACCCTGCCCAAAATCGATAGCTGCTTTGACAGCATTGCCTTGCTGGACGATGGCAATGAGTTCTGCCTTAGGTGGCTTTGGCGCTGGCCCCTTCTTAGGTGCAGTAACGGCTTCCTTCGGCCAGAGCTGCTTATCCCAGGCAATTAAATTCCATTCATCGCTTTCATCAGATTTGCTTTCTATTGAGCCAAGCTGCGGTAATTGTGCATCAAGCAATTCATCTTGAGCTGCAAATGCCCAGATGCCAATCAGTATCGCCAAAATCCCACCAAACACCAACAGCACCACATGCATGCGTATCCACCACTGTCGTGGGTGAACTGGCATCACCGATTCAGTCGTCATAAACAAGGTGCCTCTGGCTATTTGGGCTTTCTTCGATCAGCCGTTTCATAGGCTCATAGTCTTCTCAACTATGCGCCAAGTCCACGCTTTAATCCTGCTTTCCTCGCTCCTCGGCTGCCTCCTGAGCTCCTCGCTCAGTGCTGCTGAGAATATCAGCATTCGCCTGCCGAGTAAGGCTGATTTAGCCAACCTCAGCGACCTCGTTGCTAATGCCGCTAACGTGTCGATCAAATATGATACACAAAAATTACGTGGCTCGGTACGGTTGAATATTCAGAAAGAATTAAATGCGCAAGAACTGTGGGAGGTTTATAATCAAGTTTTAATCTCACAACAATATGCCACCGTCGTTACGGGTACACCAGCTGTCTACCACGTCGTGCCATTTAACGAAGCCGCCATGCTCAGCAGTATGATTACCAAAGAGCAAGTCGACGCCCTCACCTATAAACCAAGTTATTTAGTCGTTGTACATCAACTCGCACACATTCCACCGGATCAAGCCGTTAAAGCTGCCTCTTCTGTCTTTTTTGGAAATCAAGCTGCTCAAGCACGTACCTTCGGCCAAGATGATAGTCGCATGATTGTTGCAGGTGTGCGCGCTATGGTGGAACACGCACTCCAATTAATTGCTAAACTTGATCAAGCTGAAGCAGCGCCTTTACTGCGCAGCTACGAGCCACGCTACGCTACTCCACAAAGTTTATTATCAGCCAGTATGGCCGCCTGGACTGCGTTAAATCGTATGAGTCCTGGAAAATACAGCGGTGAATTGCAATTAACGCCTGATAATGCACGACTCTTACTCATTGCTTCGCAAAAACATATAGATGCCCTTGAGAAACTCGTCAGCGATTTAGATGTTAAAGAGCCACTGAGCAGCAAATCCTATACACCACGCTTTTTCACCATTGATGACGTTGCTGATTTAATTGAGCAAATATTTGCCAGTGAACAAGGTAGTAAACAGCCAAACATTATCCGGGACAATCTCACCAATGCTTTAATTATCAAAGCAACCGAAGGGCAACATGCTCGTATCAAAGCACTGCTCGAACGCTTAGATAATGTACCACCTGAATCACAGCAAAGCATGAAGACCTTCGTAATTAAAAATCGTAGTGCGACTGAGCTCGTTACCATACTCAGCAATTTATTGCAGTCCGATCAAGACGATAAAAGTCAACGTGTGAGCGAAAATAATAACCGCTCTAACAATGCTGCGAATAATACCGCCACCACTACAACTAATCAAAATACAGCCAACGCCAACAACGCTACCAATACGAATAACAACACGAGTTCTGCTAGTGCAAACACTGCACCAAGTACCACGAATAATGCAGCATCAGCAAACAACAATAATTTAGTCGCTGCTAGCAATGGCCCATCCGTACGCTTAACGACTGATGAGCATACCAATAGCATTATCGCCATAAGCACACCGCAGCAATTAGCCCATGTCGAACAAATCATTAAACAACTCGATTTGCGGCAACCGCAAGTGCAACTTGAAATTATCATGGTGAATTTAAGTGACACCAAAACTAAAGAACTCGGCGTTGAATTAGCCCATCAATTTGAAGCAGGTGGTTCTACACACAATCTCTTCTCACTTTTTGGGTTGAGCAAAGATCTAGCTGTAACACCAGCAGCTACTGCCACCCCTCCTGATTCTTTTGCAGGATTTGCTGGCACAGTTGTGAATCCCGGTAATTTCGCCGCTATGATTCGTGCTCTTGAAACGGTCACTAAAGGCAAAGGCATCATTCGCTCCAATGCGGTTGTTGGCAATAATGCCGAATCATTAATCGACAGCGTACGCGAAGAACCAGTCACCAACTTTAATGCAGGTGATCGCTTCTCGACCACAACTTTTTCAGGGACACTTGATGCAGGTACGGAGATTCGCATTACCCCGCAAATTAGCGCTGCTGATTACATAACGCTTAATTACGAAATCAGCCAAAGTGCATTTTTAGGGGAAACGACCATTACCGCTGACGGTGGCACGGTGCCACCACCGAAACGAAAAGATTCTTTAACGAGTATTGCCACCATTCCTGATGGGCATGTCATTGCCCTCGGCGGACTGACTGAAGAAATAGAAAATGAAAGCATCAGCAAAGTGCCCATCTTAGGTTCCATTCCACTCCTTGGCATGTTATTTCGAAGCAAAGTGAAAAGTATCGATCAAAGCACCTTTCATATTTTCATTAAAGCAACTATCTTGCGTAACGAAAACTTTGAAACACTCAAACATCGCAGTGCTGCCATCAAAAAAGAAGCAGATATAGACGATGATGAATGGCCAACACTCAAACCACGTATCATTCGGTAACGCATGGCTGACGCAGTTGTCCCAGATCCGTTAAAAGCCAGCAGTGAATTTCTCGATAAAATACCACGAGATTACGCCAGCATGCATCTGGTGCTCTCACAGGGCGTCACCAACGGCACTGAACAATTAATTTGTGGACCACAAACAAGCAAAGCTGTGCTGCATAATATCGGCACCTGCTTGGATAGAAATATTCAGCACACCGTTATTGAAGATAGCGCCTCCATTGGATTGTTAATTGATCGCGCATACGAAAAATACACCAGCGAACATTTAGCCATTACCCAAGAGCATCTTGATGATGATTTATATGTCATTAATGATGTACGCACTGAAGACATTGATCGTGATATTGAACGCGCAGCAGGCGATTTACTTAGCACTAGTGGCAAAGCGCCCATCATTCAATTAGTTGACCAGCTTTTATTTCGCAGCGTACAATTACGCGCCAGTGATATGCACATACAGCCACTGCCTGATAAAATAGTCGTGCGTCATCGCATAGATGGGGTCCTTGATCAAGGCCTGCATTACCCGCTTCATATTCATAAAGCCATTGTCAGCCGTATAAAAGTTATGGGACGCATGGATGTGGCTGAACGATTAATTCCGCAGGACGGACGTTGCAGTGTGCGCATCGGCAAACGCAGCATTGATTTACGAATCAGCACTATTCCCACCACCGATGGTGAACGCGTTGTTATGCGCTTACTAGACTCTGATAATCAACTCTGTGATTTTCAGCAGCTCGGTATGCCCGAAGCAATCTCAGAACCCTTCCTGCAAGCCGCGCGTCGTAGCTCCGGTATTATTCTTGTTACCGGACCGACTGGTTCTGGTAAAACCACGACGCTGTATTCGACCCTTCGTGAGCTCAATGCACCTGAGCGCAACATTATGACCATTGAGGATCCGGTTGAATACGAATTAAATGGACTCGGTCTTCCAATTTCTCAAAGCCAAGTAAATGAGAAAAAAGGCGTGAATTTTGCTAACGGACTGCGTCATATTTTACGCCAAGATCCCGATATTATTATGGTTGGTGAAATTCGTGACGCGGAAACCGCACGCACAGCGATTCAATCATCACTGACAGGTCACTTAGTTTTTTCAACGCTCCATACCAATGACTCGCCTTCTGCCGTTACGCGTTTGATTGATTTAGGAGTAGAGCCGTATTTGGTAGCCGCATCGTTATCAGCTATATTGGCGCAACGTTTAGCACGTAAAAATTGCACCGCGTGTGGTGGAACTGGTAAACAAAAAGACTCAACAGGAAACTGCAGTCAATGTCATGGTAGCGGCCTCTTTGGGCGTACGGGAATATTTGAGTTACTTGTTTTAAACGAATCATTGCGCAGTTTGATTACTAACGGCGTCGCTTTAAATGAATTACGCGCTGCAGCCCAGGCACAGGGCATGCAAACACTACAAGAGGCTGGAGAAGAATTAATCAATAAAGGCATTTGCCAACGCAGTGAATTAGAACGAGTCATTCATGGCTGAAAACAGTGCAGAGCAGTTAAAACAGATAGAACAGCTCAATCATTATCGTTATACCGCACGCAATCCACAAACAGGTGATGTACATAAAGGTGAGCAGCCTGGAGATTCAGCTTACGCGGTACGCAGTGCGCTTCGTAAAATTGGCCTACAAGTTGAGTCTATCTATAAAGTCAAGCAGAACGCCAAACAAACTGGCATCTTAATATCATTTCATAATGCGATCCATGCGCACAAACGACGTAAACGTGAAACACAACGTGCTGATTTATTTGATGGCCTAGCAACCATGCTGGATGCTGGTCTGCCACTTGAACAAGCACTTGCCAATCTCGCTAGTACCGACACGCGACACAAACACGAAAAAAGCATGCTACAGTATCTTCGCGATCGTGTACGTGAAGGCACGGCTTTAAATGAAGCCTGCGAATCATTTCCCGATTGGTTTGAAAGTGTTGACGTTGCGCTTATTCGTGCTGGGCAACACGCCGGTGAATTACCACAAGTTCTACGTTCACTCAGTGAGTTTCTCAATCAACGCAGTGGCATTCATCAACAATTCATAGCTGCGTTAATTTATCCGATCATCTTACTCTGTGCAGCTCTAGGTGTTACTATCTTTTTAAGTGTAAACACCCTACCACCACTGATGGAAATGCTAAGTAGCGCACAACTAGAAGTCCCCACACTCACCACGATTGTTGCGGGCTTTGGCCAAGGTATATGGCAATGGTGGTGGATATTAGTATTGTCCATCATTGCTATTGGATTAATCTCACAACGTTTAATAAAATACATACCCAAGCATAGTGTTTTGGGTAAATTCATTGCTGGCAACATTGTTATCCGAACTATTCACCGCAATCGTGTTGCTCAAGTGGCTATGACCATGGCAAGATTACAGCGCAGCGGAATTCCTCTTGCCGATTCGCTAGATATTATTGCCGATAGTGCACCCAGTGATGCACTTCGTGAACTTTTATTTAGCGCCGGTGAATCGATTCGTGAAGGTCAAAACTTTTCAACTTCATTGAGTGACAGTAATTTACTTGATGATGAATTTGCTCAACTCCTTGCCCTGGGTGAGGAAAGTGGAGAGTTGCCTGAGATGCTCGAGCGCATTGCTGATCGTTATCAGCGTGCAGCAACACGCAGTACCCAAACATTAACATCATTTTTAGAACCTGTTTCTGTCTTTATATTAGCATGCTTAATTGGTTGCATTGCAATGGCAGCAGTTTTACCGCTTATGGAAATGACGAGAATAATTTAAACTCACTCCAAATATCCTAATTTTGCTTACCTCACACAGCTACTAGGAGGCAGAAACACCATTTGCTGTTTTGTTTTATATTATTATGTTCTATGATTAATCGGGAGATCTCCATGACTCAATTACTCATCTTTTTTGGTGTTCTAATCTTCATTATCATTCTTGGAGTCGCTGCCGCAGTCCTGAGCAGAGAAGAAACCAATGTAGCAAGTGAAAGCACCACGGAACTCTACCCCTATACTCTAAAAAAATACATCCTCACCAGGGCAGAATATTCATTCTACAAAGTCCTCATACTTCATTTGCCTGATCATCTATCAGTCTTTGTGAAAATTCGGCTCGGTGATTTGTTCGACATCGAATCGGGTTTAGATAAATCGACAAGAGCTCGTGCCTGGAATAAAATATCCTCAAAACACTTTGATTTTGTCTTAATCGACAAAAAAGCCTGCACAGTGCAATCAGTTATTGAACTCGACGACAACTCGCACGCGAGTAAAAAGGCTCAGACAACCGATCACTTCAAAGATGAAGCCTGTAAAGCTGCCAACCTCACTCTACATCGCATTTCTGTGAAAACTGGATATACTGCTGATGACATTAAACATGTTACCATCTAGTTTATAGATCCGTCAAATTTGAACGTACGACAATTGTTGTTATAATCTGTTCGGTTTCAGGAAATTCAATTATCACTACGCTTGCAATAATGGAAACAATCAGAGAAGTCTATTAGAACAGATTAATCAATTACTAAGAGCCATCTGGCTGAGTGATGATTATTTGCAAAGGTGCAGTGATATTTTCCGGCACGAATCTAGATCAATTACACAGTCATAATTATTCAACCAGAAATGCTGAGAATAGCTCCCATAGGCGTAAATATAAAAGCAGAACTGCTAGCCTTTTTATCAACAACTATTGGGCAATCATCATAAAAAGAGAGAAATAAATTCCAGTTATCCAGAAATTCCCCCCAGCTAGAAGATAAAACACATCTGTAGCCTGAGATGAAATAAACCACCTCCGAATTGACCCATCCAGAATGCTCACTCATAGCACTCGATACTTCATCTAGATTTTTATTATTATAGGACTCTAGCCACCTTCCACAGTTACTCTTTTCTGATGTTACCAACCAGCATTGATCTGGCAAATCAAACCAAGAGGTACCTTCCGTAGACACCAGTTCTCTAAATATCACTTCTGATTCTTTTTCATCATGTAGATTTATGTTCAAACCTGACACATCATCAAAATACTCTGAACATTTTGTATCATATATGCTTTTCATTATACATCCTTAATTCGGAGTATTATAATAAATGTGACCACTAGTTTTATTATCATGCCACTTTATATGCTGAAGATCATTGCCAACCATTTTTTCTTGCTTATTCAAATCGTTATGCACTTCGTATCCTTTATCATACTTCTCATCTCCAGACTGCTTACTTCTAGTGTATTGTTTTCTTCTATCCATATTTCCCTTGGCCTCATTTAGTAAATTTTTTGCATCCGTAGCTGTTTCAGTCCTCACATTCACCCTGTCTCCCTTTCCTGCCCCTTTAATATCGGTAACAGCATTATCCCAATCTTTTGTGCCAGGCTTAATTACAGGCAAATCACTAGCATCACCACAGCCGTTATTATGAACTAAAATTGAGGCCTTACCGACCACGTAATTATGCATTCCATCAACTTCAAAATTGTATACCTTAGCAATTCCGTTGTATTTGTTTATAGAATCTACCGTTAAATTCTCTCCATTAACTGAAACCAACACATCACCTGTCCGAAGGTCTTCGGCATTTACCCAGCGACCTGTCTTTTCTTCAGCAGATACAAGATGCTTAGGGCTAGGTCGACTTGATAGATTTAAACCTGATTTCACAAAATAGGGATGTTCCGCACTAGAGACCATACATTCTCCATTAACCTCAACAGAAACCATCACACCCTCATAAACAACTGAGAATGTACGCATCACCCTTGCCAAGAACACACTCCCAGTATCTGGGTCAACTGAATAAACAACGTCACCTGGCTCAATATCCTCTATCGGAATCAAGCCTTCGTCAGTCAATACCTCAGTACCTTCCACGAAACATCCACCCTTGATTTTACAAACAGTACCATCAATCACCTTTTTCACAGTCGGATTTTTAGCGACCGCTTTATATGTTTTCTTGGCAACCTTCCCTATAGGTCCGGCAGCCATTCCTGCTGCTGCAATAGCCAAAGCTTGCATGTCACCCTCGACTATAGCAGTAGCAATCTCTTCAATATCTGCCACAGGCGTAGCTTGGTAAACTGCGTCAGCAATAATAGCTAAATCTCTCATGAATGCCTCATCTGCCAAGATTTGCTGCTCCAGGTCAGGACATCCCATATTTAAATAGACAAGGTTTTGACTGACACCCACCCTCTTAGCATCTCTTTTCTCCTTTTTCTTTTTGGCAATTAAATCATCTATTTCATCAAGGCATTGCTGATCCTTATCCGCAATTCCAATTTCGACAATATCGATTTCATTTTTAATAAAAACCCTAAACAGAAAGTGTCCTTCACACTCGATAAAAATACACACATCTTTCCAAATTGGTCTAATATGCATTTGCATAATTTTCTGTGCATTTCTAGCAATTCCATCTCTCAACCTTTGTAAATCTTGAAGCTCATTACCTTTATTTTGAGCTTGCTGAATATGCTTTTTAACCGATTTTAACACTATCCTGCAATTGTTAATCGCAGATGCACCCCAAGGATCTCTACCATTTGGAGCAAAATAAGCACCGTACAATGAATACCCATCTACATACCCAGCTTTATCTCGACTAATAAATCGGCCCAATGCCGCGTCATAATAGCGGCTACGAAAATAATAGAGCCCAGTCTCAGGGTCTATTCTTTGGCCAGTGTACAAATACGGATTTAAACCATTTAAAGTACCTGTTTCCGTCACCTCGCCATAAGCATTATAATCATATGTCGCGACTACAGTACCAGTGTTATCCGTCATATACTCAACAGAACCATTCATACCTTGATGGTAATAATAATACTGAGCATTATTTTCCATAATGATTGGCCTATCAATACCTTCACCAAACACATAAGCTTGTGTTTTAACTCCAGCCTGATCATACTCTTCTATTACCTGATCTCCCAAACAAACAAACGTAGTAATTGTACCACCAACATTTTTTTGCACACGTCGTCCAGTTGCATCATAACGATACGTGGTAGTCACACCCGAAACGGTTACAGACTTCAGCATGTTTTCAGCATCCCATATATAAGCATCACCACTTGTATTAGTTGTTAGGTTACCTTTAAAGTCATAGCTCAGTGCCACGCCATTAATCATAGTTGTTTCATGTGCATCACTATGCGTCCTATTTTCACTAATAGGATTAACGCCAGTTCGATTAGTATTGGTCCAATCTCCCACTGGTGTTAGCGTCCAATTTTGTGTCTCCATACCAGATCGCTGCCACTGGACCACGCGATCCTCATTATCATAAACAAAAGATTGACTTTGAGTAATGTTTAGAACATCATTCTCCTGTAATTTGCGCTTGTTTGCATCATAGGTATAATTGAAATCCATAACATTACCTGATACTGTTATATTGGATATCAAATTATCGTTTCTATAAACACATGTTTTTGATAAACCATTTCCCAAAGCTCTACTAGTCTCACGCATTCCATCATCAAAAGTGTTAGTTGCCAATAAATTGCCTTGATAGCTGATTGTAGCAAGCTGATCACGAGCTGTATAAATTTGCACTACCTGACTAGCACTCGGATATGTAATATTTGTCACTCGATCATCATTATCATAAGCCAAACCAACCTGATATATTTGTCCATCTATAGACAACGATTCACTTGTCATTCGACCAGCAGCATCATATGAACGAATAACATTATTAACATAGCGTTGGGATTCAGCAGTTAACATCCGGTCTGCGTGATCATATGTAAAAATATCGCTCACACCCTCAGATGGATACTCATACCTCAACAGACGATTAGCCCTGTCAAACACGTAGTCCACAACCTCTGCTACTCCAGGGTTTTGAACTAAAGATTTTTTTCTCTGAATAACTCGATGAGCCCCATCATGTAAAAAATCTGTTTGAGTCGTCCCAGCGGCACCTTGAGGCAATATCTTTTGAACAAGCAAATCACGTGAATCATAAGTAAAGGTAGATACCTTGCCATCTTCATCCGTAATAGTTAAAATATTACTATTTCCATCATAGGTCTTCGAACTTACATTACCCAATCTGTCAGTTTTCGTCACATCCCTACTTCTCGCATCATAAACATAAGTCATCGTTTTACCCATACCATCAGTGTAACTTACGATATTATTAGCATCATCGTAAACCTGAGACCAAGAGTCTCCCTGAGTATCTGTACATGAAGTTATACGATCCCGATTATCATAAACACAATTAACTCCTACGCTGTTTGGATCTCTAGATTCGACAGCATTGCCATTCGCGTCATATTTATAGGTCGCCTTCTTTCCTTCCTCATCTACAACCTCCAACCGTCGACCAAGACCATCCTTTTTAGAAATCTGCTCATTACCTAAAGGGTCAACAAATTTAGTCTCAACTACTAATCCGAAACCAACAATAGTAGACGTTTGATCATGAATCCATTTTGTAGCATTGCCATTGCCATCAATGAATTTCACAAGTCGTCCAAGTGAGTCATAAATTGAGACTTCGCTCTCATTTTCACCGTTTGTATATTTCATTGCAAAGCCATCAGCCCCGCTAACAAAATCTAAATCGGTAAAATAGGATGCATAATCAAGATCAATTCCTGCGCCATCAATTAAACTATCATCGTATTCCCAGGTTATTTGAATACCTTCAGTCGCATTAGCTGGAGTTGGCACATTATTTGGATCCACAACACCCAAATCAATCAACCAACGAGTTTGCGCTATCCGACGATGATGAGGGTCATACTGTGTGGTATTTTCATTGAGCACACCTGTTGGATCATGAAAATTGGTCTGGGCACTTATATCATTCACAATTGCCACATGAGTCACGTTGCCGTAATAATCATTGTTTGATATTACGCCGGAACCAGTTGGCTCTTCTGATGCTTGAAATCTTCCACAGCATTGGTGCCAAATTAATTTAGAAACATTACCCCTGAAATCTTCTTCAGACTTTGGCCTAGTATCAAGGTAAAATTCAAATTTTTCAGTTGCCTCATCAGCAGTGCCGAAAGCTTCCGTATGTTCCATTTTAAAATTTCGACCATTATATAGATATTTTGAGATAAAATCACCTGCCTCTGAAAAATGACGTGGGTGACGAATTTCAACAGTGTTGCCCTGCGCATCATAAGAGTTTTCAATCCGCGCTTCATCAGTGGTCCCATCAGCAATTATTTGAGCTATTAGCCTGCCTTGATTATCGTATTCATAACTATCCTTTATACCGCGACCATCTGTAACCGATGTCAATTGCGCCATTACATCCCAAGTTTGATCTAAAACGATGTAGGGTGCATTTAAGCTAGTGTCTCGTGGCAGGCCCAACAGATAAGCATCTCTTGAGGCCTGGTCTGTTGTTGGTGGATTTACCGTATCAGGGACAGATTCTTTAACGATACGAATTAAATGGTCACTTACGTCATACACATAATACGCATCTCTATTAAATGGATCAATATGTTGCTCAATCCTTGCAATAGAAACATTGTATATACTTTGATTAGACAGAGTTGTTGTTGAATTCACCTTTTTACTAGTTGAACTAACTCTATTTAGATGATCGAATCCAAACTCTGTTTGGTCACCATTCTGCACTTCAATATCAAGATTATCTGTGCCAACCAAATACGAATATGTCGTTTCTAACTCGCTAGAAGTACCGACAGCGCTAATGGCCTTAGTAGTTCTACCCTGTCCATCATATTCGTAACTTGATTCGTTACCATTTCTATCGGTAAACTCCGTTACTAAATTTGAATCGACACCTGTCCCATAAATATATTTCTCTGTACTTGTATCATTATAAGTGATAGTAGTAATTCGATTTCTCTGATCTCGTGCTATAGAAGTCACACGTCCTACGGCGTCAGTTTTAGATGATAGATTCCCTGAACTATCATAAGCATAATGATCCGTAGATCTTGGGTCACCAGTCTTATCCGGTGGTGAAATAACCCTGAGTAAACGGCCTGGGTAGCCAGGATTGTTGTTAGCATTGTCGTATTCGAAATTGAAAACATTTCCATTTGCATCAGTAAAACTTGTTAATTGTCCATTACTATTGTAGGCCCACTCATAAATTGATTCATCAGTGGTTCCAGGAGCTTTCGTTAGCTTAATCATATTACCGTTAAAATCGAATTCTGAAGCAACTTGTCGCCCCAATCTATCTGTGTGCAATGTAATCTGATGGTAGTGATTATAGCTCATTTCCTCAAATGTGTTATCTGGATAATCAAGCCTCTCTACTTGACGAACATTATTCCCAAAGTCCCATTTAATTTTTAGCACACGACTAAGATTATCCTTCACTTCTGTAATTCGATTTGGAGACCACGAGCCCTTATAAATCATGTCAACAATCCATGTCATAGATGAGAAATCAGGTATTAACGTATTTTCGTCATGGACATAGCCTAAAGCATACTCTGTTCGTAATGGAATTTTATAGCCACTATGAACCTGTTTAACTAGTTTGTTTCCACCCAAATAAGTGTAAATAACATTACCCACCTCCCAGTTTCGGTAAGACACCTCCCCTGCACCATTTTTAACCTGACGAATACAACCAGCCGGTTGATTAACGACCGTATCTGGGTCACCATTTTGGCCCGGAATGGTAAAGGTATTTTGTGATATATAGAGGGTCTTATTTCTATGTGTACCCCCAGCAGCATTATCATTAATTAATACCGTATCCGCTTGCAATGTAGCATCATATCCAAACGTAAATGACGAGGTAGTGCCATCCAATTGAGTAACTCCGGTTAATATTTCACCTGTGTACGAATAAATTACTGTACCGCCATTGGGAACATCAATTTCAGTAATTGCCCAACTTCCAGCCGGCTTGAACCAACGAAATTGCGCCTTCTCACCATAATGATCTGTCACTTCAGTAAATTTTAACCACTGAGTAGGATCACCATTTAATTCGGTAGCTAAATCAGCATCACGCGCAAATTCATAGGTCAGCACTATCTCATTGCCATTGCGATCCACAATTTTAGATAATCGACCATAGTGCAATGTGGGGACCCAAGTATCCACAATCTCAAAATGCATTTTATATCCACTGTGGTACGTCAAAATCGCCTTAACAGCTAAACTCTGATCCGAGGTTAATTGATCTTGGTCATTAAGTAAATGAATGCTTTCAAATGTTAAATTGCCATTTGTATAAATGCCGTCTTGAAGAACATCCGTTCCTTCCTCTTCATACGCATCCCAACCAAGCTGCTTAGCCCAAGGATTCAACATAGTGATTTGGCCGTTATTAGCCCCCTTCCAGGAGCTAGGGCGTAATTCTAAACGCGTATCAAAACCAGAATAAACACCTTTACCAAAAGAAGATGATTTGTATTGACGATAGCGATGAATGCGTGCAATTGCCAAATCTTCTAAACGACCAGATTTTGGGGCTTGAGCACCTCCACAATCTACACAACCAAACTCACCTGTAGCACCACCATTAACCAAATAATCGTAACCAATGTGTATATGCTCCCAGGTATAGTTATTAATTATACCATAATCAGAACTCACCCCATCTGATGCAGCAGGAGCCATCGACTCCGAGTCATTACCGCCCAATCCACCCTGACCATTGTCATCAGGTGGACAGTCATCATCAATATCAATCACACCACCAAGATTATGACAGGCCTTCACCGAATCATCTGATGGATTGGGACTCGCCGAAGGAGTCTCCTCTGCGGTCAATACTACAACCAAACAAAGCGTTGTGAGAATGTATAGAATCTTGTCGATAGCCATATTAATCTGCTTTCGGTTCAGGTTTCTGTTGATCTTTAGGGATAACGTAGATTGAAAATTTTAACTGACCACTTGTCAGCGGAGAAGCACAAAGCACATATGCTTGATGCAAGGTTCCCCTTGATGCCACATAAGTAACATCTGCAATGCCATTTTTATCAGCTGCAACGGTCACAGTACTTAGGCCTGTCGATTTAAACACGCCACCATGAGTAGTTGTAAAAGTCACAGGTGCATGTGATTTCACCTTAACTGATAAATCAACACTACCCAGTGGCTTGCATGCATAATCCATGGAGCCATTAGGGGCAATTATTGGGGTATTTTTACCAGGATTTAAAAATTGATTAACACGTGCCGGGACTATCTGATGCAAATAAGAATCCTTGTCTTTCTTGTATGCCTCCTCATCAAACGGCTTTGGATTGTAAAACATACTTAGAGACTGAGGATTTAGCTTACGCGCATGAAAATAATTTTTAATTACAGCAGGACTGTTTTTCTTAAGCTGAACTTTTCCATCAACTAAATTAATGCCAATTTCATTGAAATCCCCCAATTCTCTTACTTCAGACATCTCTGGACTACTGGCAACAGTAATACCCTCTTTTTTCTCTAAATCTTGCTTAGTGTTATTAACGTCAGTATCAGCGCTAAAGGTTTCAACCACTTCTTTACCAACTTGTTTTTCAACGGATGGGGCTTCTGCAGCTTCCGGTGGCTGGAGAGTAACAAATAGTACACCAACGCATATTACCGCCGTTATCAAAACTGAAAATATTAGATACTTATTCATTAGTGGGTTCAATTAGTTAACACCAATATCGAATTCTGCAACCCTCCTTTTGGAACGGTGGGCATAGTATTACATGCATGTGTTATATTTGTAAGTCCTCACTAACTTATTTAAATTGATTACTTGTCTTTGCTTAAAAATTGAGCACAAGCTGAAGGCCGCTCTCAATGCTTGAAGGTCTGACAATCCAAGGAGGGCAGGTCAACTTAGTGAGGAATGTGAAATAACATCACCGAAAGCATTACCCCTCCTTTGCCATCTTCGTTTATGAAATTTATAGTGATATCACACCCCCTTTCCTTACAAACCCAAATAATTCTCGTAGTCAGATATGCAATTTTCTACCATTTCTAAATACTGAAGTGAATTTTTATTACTTACAAATTAAATAATTGCTGCCCTGGCCCTGAAGCCCCGCCAAGTAATATTTCCTAACAGTTAGAGGCATTAACTTTAGTTAGATCGATCTGATCCGTTAGACAGAAGACTATAAGCAATGTCCGATAATGGTTGAATATGTACTTTTCACTAAAATATATAGCTAATAATTACAGTGACTTATAACGTGCCACTTAAAAAACTTGGACTATCTTCCACTCATTCAATGGATCAACTATCATCAAGCTCTATCAACGGTTTTACCATTTTTCTCAAAGGCTCATTATTCAATAAAACCATTTTTGCTGTCCTATCAGAAAATAGTGCCATTTGTACCAGACCCGTGCTCTCCGAGCCGACAGGGAATTCAATTAAAGAGTACATACCAACAAATATGTCATCTAATTCCATATACTCACCAGTGCAGATTGTTCTTGGCTGAGTGTTATCACACGGATATCTCACATCATAATGCTCCTTAAATCTATTAACGATATCCCTGTATTGATCCTTCTTCTGAACATCGTAACAATGAACAACATCATCAAAAACCTTCAACATATCATGCCCATATATTTTCCTCACATCTAATTCTGGTTCCTTAAATAACATTAAAGATTTTAACAATTTTTCAATTGCCAGACTACCTAAGTGCAATCCACCAAAACCCCGTTGAAGTAAACTGCATCGAGCGCTATAATAATCCTCACAAGCATCAACCATAAATCTCATTCCCAATTTATTTGCCCTAGCAAATTTCTGCATTTCTATTGTCATACGATTTCTCAATTGGAATCATTAATTATTTTTAAATTAGCCCCGACATACAATGTCAGGATTCATTATAATTTTCATCTATATCTATCTCTGTTATTCTAAATCTTGATCCCGGACTTGCGTTTTTCCTTATTGATTTATACGACTCGATTATTGACATTTTTGCTATTGTTGAGTTAAATGATTCTATATCTTCAAGACTCCTCTTTGCCTTTGGGTCAACTATACAGGCCACATACTGTATCCTCTTCTGCTTAAAGAGTCTGATAAAAGTATCTTCATCGATCTCTGAAGTCGCCTCAGCCACATCTCTTAAATACACTGAATCACCATCATAGCTAGCTGCCAGTCTGTAGTATTCTGCTATTGGCCCATTTACTGAAGTAGATGTGCGGAGATCTTCGCCGATCAGCCTTGCACTATGGGCTATTTGTTTTTCAAGAACACGTACCGCTCCGTCAAAAGAAGGTTTCACATGAATCAGATATAAATTTTCCTCATCCCAAAACATAATATCGCATAATTCTAAATTATACTGCTGTGGAATAACCTTATGCATTACAAGTGCATTATTTGGTAAATTATTTACAACATGATGCAAATATGTATTCTCAGTCTCCTTGTCCGAACCTGAAGTCCCCCACATTAATGGGATTGGATATGACAGTACACAATCACCATAAACGGATTTAAATTCTTCATCAAGATCTTCTGCAAAATTTTCTGAAGATTTATACCACTTGCCGCTCACCCTAAAAAATGGGTCACCATTCTCATCTCGCATTTCACACGATATATATTCAAGTAGATTTTTATTCAAAACTCGAATATCAGGCTCTCTCTCGTCCCCGAAACATCTTACTGTATATTTTTTAGCGAGAGTGCTCGTGTATAATTTTTTCTTTGCTTGACTACTAGTCTTATCGACCTCTTTTAATTTCCCTAAGATATATCGACTGTCGTTCACGTAAATCATAGACAACACATCATTAGTCAGCAGCCCATAAGGCGACTCAATCAAACACACATCAGGATTCCCTCCTCTTAAAATTTGAAGTCTTCCTGCCCCGTAAAATGATTCGTAGTCAGAATGAGCTATTTCGAGAAAGTCAGGATCTGTGAATGAGGCTTCTACTCTCTTCATTCTGAAAAAATTTATTATTTTTTCATGCATCAGACTGTCCAGATAATCTGATTTTATAATATCATGATGCCGTCGGCTTAAAGGCTGGATACTAGAAAACTTAAAATTTGGATCTTCAGGCATTAGCTTTATAAAGGTTATAATTCTCTTTAGCTCTAAGAATGACAAGGACCTTGAGAATGATAGAGATGCCCTTGCTTTTACGCTTATCTTCTCATCTGAATCATCCTTAAACAACAAGTCTTTGACCTCCGTAAACAATTCAGAAAAAGGTGCTTCTCCTACAGCTTCATTTACAATCTTTCCTATACTATCTTCATCGCCCGTTTTTTGATCCCCCCTATAGTATCTAACATCCTGAGCAACATTACCCACTATGCTATTGTCGCTAGCCTTTCGCAGCAATAACGTTTCTGGGTCTCCAATTTTTTCAAGCATCCTAATACCAAAATCATCATCGACAAAATTCTTTATGCAATTATTGCCCAATCCACCAGTGAATGAATAGATTTCGTCATCGTCATAAATAAAGCATATGAATGATGCATGTTTTGTTTTATCATTATTCACAAACTTATCGTTAACCTCATTCTCTTCCTCTAGATGCATGAGGAAAAAATCTCGCCAAGTGAAATCTATAGGCACAATATGAAAATATAGTTCCACATTAAAAGGGTGGTATGACTCTCTACACTCACTACTTAATGCTAATAATGTCGGCTTCCTTCCCTTTACTGAGTTCATCATATATTTAATCAACTTGGCATTCGTGTTTAAACTCTCCTCTTTCGAGCCATTCTGTAGTGCAATGGTTTGAACGTTAATCTTGGATATTTTAAATAAAGATATTTGCTGCTTATCTGACATAAAATCTGCACCAAATTTGTTTATATCGCGTCAACTTTGAAGTGCAATATTTATTTATAAAACATAAGTGAGACTGTAGGGCATAATAGCCAATCCCTTGGAATCCACTCCGAACGTCCGATAAGAGGTCAATATGTTACCTTCGCCCAGCACGTAAGTCACTGGCCTACATATATTTATTTTCCACCAATTATTAAAATTGGATTATTTTGCTACGCTAATTTTCAGAACAAAACACTTATTCAGATTTCAGTCTTCTGAAGACAATTTGATCGAACGTCACATAGGACACACTACCACCAAATAGCATCCCTAAACAACCAGGCGACACTTCGATGTTCACATCGGTCAGTTGATAAAATTCCCAACCACCACCTGTATTCGCATTAATTGCCATCTGCAGCTGCTCACTCACCACATTCGCCCCTGGCTTCCCTTTACTTTTCCAATAAAAGGCACCACTTTGTATTCATAATCAGACATAAGAAATCCTTTCTTGTTAATTATAAAATATATCGCGCTGCTTAAGCGGAGCAATTATCGCTCACAAAACACGATCTAACTTTTTCAATTCTTTTACGGTTTTTGTAGTCGTTTTTCGATTATCTAAGCGTTCTACAAAGACTATCCACAACCAAATGCACGAATTCCCAACGCACGCCGTTTATAAGCCACCGTACCCTTGGATAGTCCTATATTATCAGCTACACGCTCATCAGTGTCTGTTCCCAGTAGCTTTAATTCTTTTTTGTTCCAGTGATGTTTATTAACAGGAGAGCCACCCCAAGATTCAATGCCCAAAAAATTACGCCGCACACTCACTGCTGAAATACTCACACCCCATTCTTCTGCAAGATATTTATCAGGACACGTACCTAACTGGCAATCCATACCGCTCGTCCATTCAATATCCTCTACATACGTTGTGCATGCAGGTATACCTAATGATTTGCGTTTTTTCGTAACACCAGCCTGTGAAATTCTCAACCGCTCAGCTAACCGTACATCACTGATTTTTCCCAATAGTTTGAGGTTTGCCTTAGTCCATACTGATGCGTAATGAATAAACACAGGAATTCCTAATTCATTTCGTTTATTGGTCACCGTAGAATTGGATACCCCCATACGCTTCGCCAATTTGCCATCAGACATATTCCCAAGAAGTGCTAACTCTT